>NZ_JBTYMC010000195.1:0-12873 GCF_054880855.1 Streptomyces sp. S6
CCTCGACGCCTCCGCCGCACGGACCGCCGCAGCCCAGGCCGAAACGGCGGCCAAGGAGGCCCGCGCCGCCGCCGACCGCGCGGACACCGCCGCGACCGAGGCGGAGGCGGCTGCGAAGGATGCGGACAAGTACGCCAAGGAGGCGCAGGCCGCAGCTGACTCCTCTGAACGGCATGGAGCGAACGAGCAGGTCAGGAGCGGTGCGGGAACTGGTCTCGGCGGCATCTTCTATATCGTCGACGAGAACGACGTCGAGGTCACCGACGCCAAGCAGGACAACCTCTGCGAGCTCCCGCCGGGCATCGGTACGAGCTGCACCGTCACCTTCACCTTCACGTTCGACGCGAAGGTCGACTACTACCTCTGCACCAATCCGAACGTCCCCGCCACCCAGTCCGGCTGCCCCACCGCCGACACCGTCTTCCTCGCCACCCAGCCCTACAAGGGCCTCGTCAAGAAGGTGACCCGCACCTTCAGCCAGTTCGACATCCTCAAGGGTCTCGTCCAGACCTACCTGAAGCTCGGCAAGGAGATCCTCGTCCAGGACTTCGTGGACTGCTGGCACGGCAGCGCGGGAAGTTGCGCCTGGGCGGCGTCCAACTTCATTCCGGGCAAGGTGTTCGGGAAGATCGCCGAAGGTATCCGCGCGCTGGACGCGGCGATGCACACGGGCGTCGGGGTGCGGGACGCGTTCAAGGCGCTGAAGGCGCTGGACGGCATCGACCCGGGGACGCTGGCCAAGATCGAGGTCAGCGTGAACGCCTACGAGGACGTCGTCACGACGTGCAAAATCAACAGCTTCCCGGGGGACACCCTGGTGCTGATGGCCGACGGGACTCGTAAGGTCATCCGCGATGTACGGGAGGGTGAGCTGGTCATGGCCGGCGACCCCAGCACCGGACGGTTGGTCGCAGAGCCCGTTACCGACACCTTCCGTCACGACACCGAACGGTTGGTGACCATAGGTCTGGCAGGCGGCAGCAGCTTGGACACCACGGCCGGGCACAAAATCCGCGCCGACGGCCGAGGCTGGGTTCTCGCTGCCGAACTGCGCCCAGGCGATCGGCTGCTCAGCCCGGACGGGACGTTCCGTGCCGTAACTGACGTCCGCGACCGGCGGGGTCTCGTCCCGCGTCAGGTGTACGACCTCACGGTTGAAAACCTGCATACGTTCTACGTGCGGTCCGAGGGAGCCGGAGCGACGGACGTCATGGTCCACAACTGCTTGAACCTGGGGGACGAGGACCTCAAGGCTCTGGAGAAATACAAGGATGAGATCCACACACTGAAGAAGCACGTGAAGCCGAACGACAGTGAGGCATTCACGATCGCCGCCGAAACTGGCAAACCGAATAGTGTATGGACGAGTCAGGAGATCGCCCAGCAGGCCATCGACCGTGTGGTAGGCGACTACTTCAGCAAACGGCTTCCGAACGGTCAGAAGGTCATCGACGAACAGAAATGGAAGAAGTTCCAGGACTGGGCGGCCAAAGCCAGGGACGGCGAGCAGTACCGGGATATCACTGGAAGGTGGGACGCCTACTCTTCGCTGGGGAAGCGGTACCTGCCGGACGGAAGGACGATCGAGGACGCCGGTAACGAGGTTGTGGTGATCCTGATGAAGGTCAAGGGGCACAACGGAAGAGGCTCGTACGGATTCGTCGTCAAAACTGCCTACCCGAGGTAGGGAAGACCTGTAGAGGATATGACTCATGCCACAAAGACCGGCGACATACGTCGAGTTGGGATACTCCGACGATTTCGGCCTCACTGGGCTGACTGAGCGGTTGTGCTCTCCGGGGCACCTTGCCGTCGACGTTCCTGCCGCTCTCGCGATCGCGGCGGATTCGGCGGATGGGTCCGGTGGGGAGGAGGCCGTAGAACTGGGGGAGGACGCTCGGCGCCTGCTGAGCGGTTCGGTGCCGGAAGAAGCCTTGCACGTGGTGTGGCTGGCGGCATCCGGTGGAGGTTTCGATCCGGCAGGGCACGGCATGAGTGTCCGTTCCTGGCTGGGAGAACTTTCGCGCCTGGCCACGGCCCGCCTCCGACAGAACAAACGCTCCTACGTTCCGCCGCCGGTCCGGCCGGTTCGGGACGAGGATCTGTGCCGGGAAGTGGTAGCCGAGATTCGCGGGTTGGTCACGGATTCGGCCGGTGTGCCTTTTCCGCCGAACCTCGCCTCGGGGCTGGAACAGGTGGTCGTGCTGGCCGACGCCGACGTCGGGTTCCGGCTGTTCCTGCGGGTTCTGAAGACACAGGCCGTGCGCGTTCCGAAGGAGCGCTACGACCGGCTTCTCCGGCTCGGTGAGCGGTTTGGGTGCCCGGTCGCGGTTGTTCGTGACGGCCTTGACGTCGAGTGGCCGCCCATCGACACGAGGTGCCGTGGTACGGCATGGGACTTCGGGTTGTCCGGGCTTGCGGGAAACGCACACCACGACTGGAGTCCCGACGGGGCCCGGAAAGAAGTACACCGGGTGGCCGACGGAGACGAGCCAGGGCAGGCACCAGGGACGGCGGCTGCCCTGCTGCTGGAGGACACGCTGCGACTGCTGCGTTCCCCGCTGTCCGACGACACGCTCACCACCCTGTGGGTCGCTGTCTCCGACGCGTCACTGCGGGTCGATGGGCGTGCCTGGCTTCGATTGGTGGCGGAGGTGTGTAAGGAGCGGCTGAGGAGGGTTGCTCCTGCATACGTTCCTATGGTTCCGGTGGCACGGACGGAGTGCACGGACAGGGTGGTGCGGGAGATTCGTGAGACTGCGCTCGGGGTGGGGGACAAGGCCGTCAGCCCGCACTGGCAGCCCCTTCCGGCTGTGAAGGTCATGGCCGCGTTGGAACAGGTCACCGTCCAGGTTGATCCGGACCTCGGCTTCCGGCTGTTTCTGCGGGTGCTGCGACCGGTGTCCGCACGGGTCACAGCGGAACAGTACGAGCGGTACCAGGCGATCGGTGAACAGTTCGGATACGGGAATTACCACGTAGACGAGGTCGAAGACCTCGTCCGGTAGACCGCGTGATGGGCCCGGCGGATTGGGTGGTTGTGTCCAAAGGGTCCCCTCTCAGCGCCTCCGGTGCCATCATGCGACGCATGGCTGACGGGGAATCAGGGGCTGGATCAGGTGTGCGGGTTCGGTTGGACGGGAGTCGGGGCGTTTGAGGCGTAGCTGGAGCGGGAGGAGTAGCTGGGGAGGTTGATGAGGGATGGGAGGCTGAGGATCAAGGAGCGCGCTCGGGGTGGGCGTGAATATATGGGGTTTGAGGTGGAGCCAGGGCTCCAGCTGCTCGAGGGCGGGCTGCGCTGTGAAAGCTGCACGCCGAGCACGGTCACTCCCGCAGTCCGGCCGCCGCCATCGCCGCCGACACCCGGCGTCGCCACAGCGGATCCGCGCCGGCAGGTGGAGCAGGACCAGCCGGGCATGGACGAGGTCGAACTCGCCGTCCGGCAACAGGTCGTGGACGATGGCGTGCCGCACCGGCCGTACGTGGGGCGGGTGTTCGCGGGAGGTGGCCCGGCGTGGTTCCAGCCCGGTGAGGGTGACGGCTCCCGTCGGCCCCACGCGCGTGCCGGGCCAGTGCCCCAACGAGCCGCTTCCGCCGCCGACTTCGAGACACTTCCAGCCCGGCTCGATCCCTGTCGGCTCCAACTTCCGCTGGGACACCGGGTCGCAGCAGGACTCCAGTGCGGCGAAACGCCCGTCGGACTGAGCGGCCGCACGCGAACTTCTGTTCCTCGGACGAAGAGGGCCAGGCGCCGAGCGTCGCCGCGCCGTCCAGTCGCAGGTTCGGGCCGTCCGCGATCCCGGCCCCGACAGGCCGGTGGCGGAGGCGAACGCTCGTGGAAATCGGTCGGAGCGATGCGTCTGCCGGGATGCAGGACGCGGGGTGCCTCGCGCAGGACCTGCACTCGGCCGGGGGAAGGTCGGCCGACGGGGGAGGGGCAGAGGTGGGTGCGGTCTGCTCCTCGTCGGCAGAGACGCCCCTCACCACCGAGTCCGTACGGCGGGCGACCCGAGCCGTCGAGGCACCAGCTCCCGGAAGCCCGGCGCCGATCCGCGTGAGACCAAGCTCCCGGCCCCGAGGTGCCACCAGGTCCCCGCACCCGACAGCCCGGCCCCCACCACGAAACCCACGGCATGCGGTGGCCGGCCCACCCCCGTGGGGACGGGCCGGCCTCGGGGAGCTACGGCGTCACGGTCAGCGCGGGCGTCATCTCGGCGGTCGCGTTGGTGAGTTTCCCGGCGCCGGTGGCGCCTTCGGAGCTGACGAAGCGCAGTTCGTGGGCGGTGCTCGTGTTGCCGACGGCGAGCAGGAGCGTGGACTGGCCGGCCGTGATGGCGTTCCGGACGAAGGACGTGATGTCGACGGTGATGTCGCGGCCGTCGACGGCGTTGCCCTGGTGGGTCCCGCCGCCCTCGGCGACGACGGTCGAACCCACGGGGAAGACGGCCGACTTGGCGACGGAGGAGTTCGTGGCCGTGAAGCTCGGCCGGTTCGGCCAGGTCATCGTGGCGACCGGGCAGGACGTGCCGCCACCGGTGCACGTGGTGTCGCTGACGGGCTGCACGAGTAGCTGGTCGGTGTCGGTCGACGGTACCGAGGCGGAGCGGTGGCCGACGTAGGTGAGGTGCAGGGTGGCCTGGCTCGGTGCCTGGGTGAAGCCGCTGAGGGGGAACTGGAGGTAGGTGAGCTTCCCGTCCCCGGATCCCGTGGTGTACTGCTCGCCCATCAGGCCGACCCCGGTGTTACGGGTGATGAGGGTCAGGTCGGCGGAGTTGTTCGTGCTCTGGTCGCCGGACCACGCACCCACCCACGTGTCGCCGTTGGAGACGGCGCCGGCTTTGACGTTCCGGGTCTGGCCGCCCGCGTCCGTGTAGGTGGTGGTCAGGTTGCCGACGCCGCTCGTCGTGAGCGAGAGTTGGCCGGTGTACTGGACGGGCCGGCCCGCGACGAAGAGGTTGTTCAGCGTCGCGTTCGTGACACCGGTGACACTGTTCGTGGTCTGCTTCGAGAACCACACGTTGTCGAGGTTGACGGTGGGGATGGCGGCCTTGGCGTACGTGTAGGTGTTGCCGGACCCGTCGGGGTTGGGGGCGTACCCCCAGTTGGCCTGCTGGTCGGCGGTGACGGTCTGGGTGCCTGCGCTGCCTCCGTTGACGCCGATCCCGCCCGACGTGAGCCGGGACGTGTCGATCGAGCTGTTCTTCACCACGACGCTCTGGATCCGCGGGTACGTGTCGTGGTTGTTCATCACGGTGATGCCGCCGACCGGGGCCGACACGGAGTTGAAGTTGTCGAACGTGTAGTTGGTGAGCTTGTAGCCGAGTGTCTGGTAGCCCAGCCGGATCGCGTTCCCGGCGCCGACGGTCCAGTTGAGGGTGTTGCTGACCGAGATGTTCTTCGAGTCGTCGTTGTCCCACTGGTTGGAGTTGAAGCCGAGCTGCTTCGCGACGGCGTCGTAGGCGCCGACCGCGTTGACGTAACCCTGGACGTCGGCGTTCGACGTGCCGAGCTTGAAGTCGCTCCACACGCCGGAGGCGAGCGGGGTGAACCCGTTGCTGGGGTTGTAGTGGCCGGACGCGAACGCGTCGTCGTTGCCGAGGGTGAAGACGCCGTTCGCGGTGATGTCCTGGCCGCTCGCGAAGTCCGTGCCGTCCACCCACGGCTGGGCGTAGGGGGTGAGGGCCTTGATGTTGTTGAACGTGACCCGCTTCGCGGTGTGGGTCTCGAAGTTCCACTGCTTGGCGTTGCGCTCGTAGGTGTCGTTGAAGGTGACGTCCGAGGAGTGCATGACCATGACGCCGCCCTGGTGCTGGCTGCGGTTGGCGTCGTGCAGGTCACCGCCGGCGTTGGACCGGTAGTTCGCCACACCGTTGGCGTCGAAGACACCGCGCCCGTCGATCTCGATGTCGTTCGAGCCGACGATGCCGATGGCCGGCTCGAACGCCTCCATGTACGCCTGGACCCGGTTGAGCAGCAGGGCCCCGTCGTCGGTGTAGATCTTCAGCTTGCCGCCCTTGAGCTTGCTGCCGTCCACCCCGTTGATCTGAAGGCCCGACCACAGGTAGGTGCCGTTCGGGAAGTAGAGGGTGTCGAGCCGTGTGGGGTCGGCCTCGATGGCCTGGAGCGCGGCCTGAAGGGCGAACGTCTGGTCGCCTGCGGCCATCACGCGCTGGTTCGGGTAGCGCACGTTGGAGGTGCTCGCGCTCACCAGGCTGCCGGCCGAGGTCTTCTGGCCGGCCGGGACGGCGGTGCCGTTGACGGTGCGTCCCGCCATGGAGCTGGTCGTCGCGGCCGGCGCGGTCTGGGCCGCGCTGTTCGGGTGCGCCGCGAGGTACTTGGCGGCGAACTGCTGGAAGTTGACGACGCCGGTCTGGGTGTTGACGCCGGAACCGTCCGCCGCGTCCGTGGTGTCCGGACGCTGCGACGGGTTTTCGAGCGGGTCGTTGACCACCGCCAGGTAGGGCTGTCCGGCGGCGTTGGTGGAGTCGCCGTTGACCATCACGATGGCCTCGTTCAACCCGGCGCTCGCCGACATCTGGAACGTCAGGGTGTGCTTGTCCGCGCTCACCGAAACGCTGCCGGCGGGGTAGTAGCGCGCCGGGTAGACGTTCACCGTGCTGATCGTCGTGGTGGGCAGCGTGACCGTGATCGTCGGTGTCCGGGAGTCCGACGCGAACCGCGCGATGTCGAAGTTGTGGCCGTTCTGGGTGTACTGCACGGCCGGTACGGACGTACCGGCGGCCTGCACCTGGTACTTGGTGGCCGCCACGTCGGGCGACGTCGTCGTGCCGCCCCCCACCCCCGTCGGCGCGTAGGTGTGGACCGTGACGGGGGTGGCGGCGTGTGCGGAGGCGGCGCCGGTGAGCAGGAGGCCCGCCGCCGTGAGGGCGGCGCCGGTGGTGGCCGCGATGACGCGGTTGACGCGCGAGGTGCCTCGCGCCGTGGTGCGGTGGGAGTCGGCTTCGTCGCCGGCCGGTCGGATCATGCTCGTCTCTTCTCAGGACTGGACCGTTCCAGGTCCGTTCGGGCACGCGCCGCCCGCCGGGGACGGCGGTGGACCAGGACGGCTCCACAGCGTTGACCGATCCATGTGATCGGTGTGGCGGGGATGTTAATGACGGGTTTCTTGAGACGTCAACGGTAAGGGCGCTTTTCATAGGTGTGAGCGCTGATGACCTGCGATGTTCAACGCCGCATCGATGTAACGGCTACATCACGGTCTCCGGTAGCCGCCTTGCTCATGTCCGGATTTCGGTCCTACAGTGACGCCACTTCGTGGATCGATAAAAGTTTGGGAGCGCTCGTGGTGACAATGGCGGAGGTGGCTGCTCGGGCGGGAGTCACCAAGCAGACCGTCTCCAACGTGGTGGCCGGCAAGAAGGTGCGGCCCGCGACCCTGGCGAAGGTCAACGCGGCGATCGCCGAACTCGGCTACAAGCCGAACCTGGTGGCACGCTCCCTGCGCACCGGCAGCACCTCGACCGTGGGACTCTTCGTGCCGTCGGTGGCCAATCCGTTCTACTCGGAGGTGGTCGAGGAGGTCGAGAACGTCCTGGTCGGCCACGGCTACAACCTGCTGCTGGCCACCACACGCGACGACCCCGACTACACCCGGGTCCACCTGGACAACCTCGCCGCGCGCTCGGTGGACGCACTGCTGGTCGCCGGGGACAAGGGCGTCGAGCAGCAGCTGTCCATGCTCACCGCCGTCGACTTCCCGGTCGCGCTGTTCGCCTGGGAGAGCGAACCGCCCACCACGCTCCCGGTCGTCTCCATCGACTACGAGCACGCCGGCTTCCTCGTCGGACGCCACCTGCGCGAGCTCGGCCACCGGAACGTCGCGGTGATCGCCGACCTCCCCTCCCACGCACCCCGCGTCAAAGGGCTGCGCCGCGCGTTCGCCGCCGACGGGCTGGCCATCGACGACCGCAAGGTGTTAACCCGTACCAGCGACGACGCGGCCGGCGGGTACGACGCGGCCTGCGCGGCCCTGCACACCGACCCGGAACTGACGGCACTCTTCGCCACCCACGACATCCTGGCCGTCGGCGCCATCGAGGCGGTGATCCGCTCCGGGCGACGCGTCCCCGAGGACGTCAGCGTCGTCGGCTTCGACGACATCGCGCAGGTCGGACGGATCGACCCGGCACTGACCACGGTCACCTTCCCGAAACGCGAGATGGCCCAGCAGGCCGTCGAACTGCTGCTGCGCGCCGTCGACTCCGGCCGGCCGCCGACCAACGCCCACCTGCTGCTGCGCCCCACCCTGACGGTCCGCGACAGCAGCGCTCCGCCCCGGCAGACCGGCTAGCGGCCGAGACCGCCCGCCGCACCGCCTCCCGTCACCTCGACGACCTCCGAGAGGACCCTCACCGATGAGCCACCCCGACGCCTACGTCGAAGACCGGTCACCGGGTACCGGACGGCTGCGCCCGCGCGCCGCGTTCGCCTCCGGCCTGCCCTCGGTCGCACTCGACGGCGACTGGAGATTCCGCCTGGCGTCAGGGCTGGACGACCTCACCGGTGACTTCGCCGAACCCGGCTTCGACGACGCCGGCTGGGACACGCTCGCCGTGCCGTCCAGCTGGCAGCTGGCCGGCCTGCCCGACGAGCCGCGCCACGGCGCCCCCGCCTACACCAACATCCTCTACCCGTTCCCGGTCGACCCGCCTCGGGTGCCCCGGCAGAACCCGACCGGCGAGTACCGGCGCGAGTTCGAGATACCGGACGGGTTCCCGGCGGCAGCCGCCGTGCTCCGCTTCGAGGGCGTCGACTCCGCGTTCGCGGTCTGGCTCAACGGCGTCCGGCTCGGCGACGGCAAGGGCAGCCGCCTGACGACCGAGTTCGACGTCGGTGCCGCCCTCAGGCCGGGCCGCAACGTGCTCGCCGTCCGCGTGCACCAGTGGTCGTCCGGCAGCTACCTGGAAGACCAGGACATGTGGTGGCTGTCCGGGATCTTCCGGTCGGTGTCCGTGGCGGCCCGCGGGGTCGAGGACTTCTTCGTCCACGCCGCCTACGACCACACCACGGGCCGCGGCACCCTGGCCGTCGACGTCACCGCCCCCACCCGGGTGTCGCTGTCGGTGCCCGAACTCGGCATCACCGCCGCCGACCCGGCCGGACCGCACGTCGTCGACGGCGTCGAACCCTGGTCGGACGAGCACCCCCGCCTGTACGCGGGGGAACTGGTCTCCGAGGCGGGGGAGCGGATCCCGCTGCGCATCGGCTTCCGCACCGTCGCGGTCGCCGACGGCGTCCTGACCGTCAACGGCCGGCCGGTCTCCCTGCGTGGCGTCAACCGCCACGAATGGCACCCGTCGACGGGCCGCACCCTCACCGAGGACACCATGCTGGCCGACGTGCTGCTCATGAAGCGGCACAACATCAACGCGGTCCGCACCAGCCACTACCCGCCCGACCACCGCTTCCTGGACCTGTGCGACACGTACGGACTGTGGGTGTTCTGCGAGGGCGACCTGGAGACGCACGGCTTCGAGCCCGGCGGCTGGCGGCGCAACCCCAGCGACGACCCCGCCTGGCGCGAGGCCTACCTCGACCGGACCGCGCGACTCGTCGAACGGGACAAGAACCACCCCTCGATCATCGTCTGGTCGCTCGGCAACGAGTCCGGCACCGGGACGAACCTCGCCGCCTCGGCCGCGTGGATCCGCGAGCGCGACGACAGCCGCCTGATCCACTACGAGGGCGACTGGGCGAGCTGCTCCTACGTCGACCTGTACTCCCGCATGTACATCGGCGTGGCGGAACTGGACGCCGTGGGACGCGGCCAGGAGTCCCCGACCGCCGACCCGGCCGACGACGCCCACCGCCGGTCCCTGCCGTTCGTGCTGTGCGAGTACGGACACGCCATGGGCAACGGCCCCGGCGGCCTCTCCGAGTACCAGCAGGTCATCGAGGCGCACCCGCGCCTGGCCGGCGGCTTCATCTGGGAGTGGATCGACCACGGCATCCCCCGGCGCACCGGAGGGGACGGCTCCCCGCTCTTCTACGCCTACGGCGGCGACTTCGGGGAGGAGATCCACGACGGCAACTTCGTGGCCGACGGGCTGCTGTTCCCCGACCGCACGCCGTCGCCGGGCCTGACCGAGTTCAAGAAGGTCATCGAGCCCGTCCGGATCGGCGTCGACGCGACGGCCCGGCGGATCACCGTGCACAACCTGCACCACGTCCGCGACAGCGCGTACCTCGCCTTCCGGTGGAGCGTCGAGGACGACGGCGAGCCGGCGGGCTCCGGCGCCCTGGCCGTGCCCGCGGTCGCACCGGGCGGCACGACCGTCCTCGCCTGGCCCGCCGACCTCACCGCCGCACTCGACGCGGCGCGCGGGAACGACTCCGGCCACGAGGTGTGGCTCACCGTCACCGCGGTCCTCGCCGGCGACGAGAGCTGGGCCGACGCCGGCCACGAGATCGCCTGGGGCCAGGCGCGGGCCGTCGAGTCCCGCCCGTCCGCTCCCTTCACTCCGGCGTCCGTCGCCGTCCACGACGGGTACCTCGCACTGGGTCCCGCGCGGTTCGACGTCCGTACCGGCGCGCTCCTCGGACTCGGCGCCCTGGAGATCGACGGCCCGAGGCTCGACGTCTGGCGTGCCCCGATCGACAACGATCTCCTCAACGCCTTCGGCGAACCCCAGATCCCCGCCTGGCTCGCCGCCGGACTGCACCGGATGCGCCACGACGTCCTGAGCGTCGAACCCGACGCCTCGGGACTCACGGTCACCGCCCGGCTCGCCGCCGCCGGATCCTCCTCCGGGCTCGACGTCGTCTACCGCTGGACGGCCGCGGCCGGACCGGACGCGAACCGGGTCCGGCTGGAGACGACCGTCACCCCCGACGGTGCCTGGACCGTACCGCTGCCCCGCCTGGGCGTCACGATGTCGCTGCCCGGCACCGACGCCGAGGTCGAGTGGTTCGGCCCCGGCCCCGGCGAGGCGTACCGCGACTCACGGGCCGCCGCCCGCGTCGGCCGGTACCGGTCGGCCGTCTCGGCCATGCAGACCCCGTACCTCCGCCCCCAGGAGAACGGCAACCGCCACCACGTCCGCCACGCCCGGCTCACAGGTCCGGATGGCACCCTGCTCATCACCGGCGACCCGGTCATCGACCTGACCGTGCGCCCCTGGAGCACCGAAGCCCTCACCGCCGCGACCCACCAGCACGACCTGGTGCCCGGCGGCCGGCTCCATCTGCACCTGGACCAGGCGCACCACGGCCTCGGCAGCACGGCCTGCGGACCGGGCCCCTCGGCGGCCTCCGTCCTGGCAGCGGTCCCGGCCACGTTCGCCGTCGAGTTCAGCACCAGCTGGTAGTGGGGCCCCACCACCCGCCCACCAGCACTCCAGCAAGGCCCCACCTCACCGTCACCCAAAGGTTCACGCACATGAACAGCACCACCTCACGCACCCGCGGAATCCTGGCGTTCGCCACCGTCGCCGTCCTCGCCGCCGGCGCCACCGCCTGCGGCGGCTCCTCCGGCGACTCGGCCGGCGAGTCGGCCCACAGCGGCCCGGTGAGCATGGAGTTCTGGGGCTGGGCCCCCGGCTACGACAAGATCGTCGACCAGTGGAACGCCGCCCACCCGAAGACCAAGGTCACCTACAAGCAGATCCCGTCGGGCGGCAAGGGCGGCTACACCCAGATCAGCAGCGCGATCACCGCGGGCAAGGGCCCGTGCCTCGCCCAGATCGAGTACGGCACCATCCCGTCGATGCTCGTGAAGAACACGATCATGGACATCACCCAGTACGCGGGCGCCGACATGGCCAAGTTCGTCCCGTCGACCGTCTCCGCGTCCAGCATCGACGGCAAGGTCTACGGCATCCCCGTCGACGTCGGCCCGATGGTCCTGTTCTACCGCAAGGACCTGTTCACCAAGTACGGCATCACCAAGCCCCCGGCCACCTGGGACGAGTACCGGGCCGACGCCGAGAAGGTCGCGGCCGCCGACCGGAGCGTGAAGTTCGGCACCAGCCCCATGGACGGCAACGACCTCGCGGCCTTCAGCCTCCAGACCGGCCAGTCCTGGTACGCCACCAAGGGGGACAGCTGGACCGTCTCCATAGCCAACCCCGGCACGAAGAAGGTCGCCGCCTACTGGCAGGGCCTGAAGGACAAGGGCCTCGTGATGGCCAACGGCAACGCCTGGGACCCGCAGTTCGACAAGGCCGCCGAAGCCGGCAAGGTGGTGACCTTCGTCAACGCGGCCTGGGCCGCCGGCGGCCTCAAGAGCGACCTCAAGGACCAGGCCGGCAAGTGGGCCGTCGCCCCCATGCCGACCTGGGGGGCCGGCGACAGCAAGACCGCCAGCAACGGCGGCTCGGCCACCTCGGTGATGACCGGCTGCAAGACCCCCCGTGAGGCCGAGCAGTTCGCCGCGTTCCTGTCCACCGACACCAAGGCCGTGAACACCGCCATCACCGTCGGCGGCCTCTACCCCGCCTCGAAGGCCGGGCAGGACGACCCGTCGCTCGCCGTCGGCGACCCGTACTTCGGCGGCCAGAAGGTCAGCGACCTGTACAAGGACTCCGCCGCGCGCATCCCCACCACCTGGACCAACGGCCCGACCTACCAGCAGGTCGAGACGGACTTCACCACCGCCATGGGCCAGGGCACCATCCCCGGCGCCGTCGACAAGGTCCAGACGTCGACCGTCGCCGCGATCAAGCAGCTCGGCCTGTCGGTCACCGGAGGCTGAGGCGGCGCGACTCCAGCCGCCCCGCACGGTTCCCGTGGCCGCCCGGCCCCCGGCGGCCACGGGAACCACCCCCTGACGACGAACCGCCCAGCGAGGATTCCATGAGCAGTATCAGCAAGGCCCGGACCGCGGCGCCGCCGCAGCCGGCGACCGCGGCCCCC
>NZ_JBTYMC010000196.1:0-12854 GCF_054880855.1 Streptomyces sp. S6
GCGCCGCGCTCGCCGCCGCCAACCCCTGCCCGCCCGAGCGCGCCGCCCTCGTCGCCCTCACCGAGGACGACCCGCGCACCCTGCTCGAACTGATCGAGGACAACCCGGCCCTGCGCGGCACCCTCGGCTGGCCCGAACTCCTCGACCTGCTCACGCCGTTGCGCCCCCGCCACTACTCCATCTCCTCCTCACCCGCGACCGACCCCGACCACGTCGACCTGATGGTCTCCCTCCTCGACGCCCCCGCCCGCTCGGGCAACGGCCGCTACCGGGGCACCGGTTCGAGCCACCTCGCCGACCTCGTCCCCGGCGACACCGTGTACGCCCGCGTCCAGCCCTGCCGCGAGGTGTTCCGCGTCGACCACGACGACCCGGTGATCATGGTGGCCGCCGGCACCGGCCTCGCCCCCTTCCGCGGCGTGATCGCCGACCGCGTCGCCGCGTCCGCCTCGGCCGGTGAACTCCCGCCCGCCCTCTGCTACTTCGGCTGCGACACCCCCGACGCCGACTACCTGCACGCCGAGGAACTCCACGCCGCCGACGCCGCCGGAGCCGTCTCCATGCGGCCCGCGTTCAGCGCCGGACCCGACGGCCGGTACGTCCAGCACCGCATCGCCGCCGAAGGGGACGAGGTCTGGAAGCTGCTGGCCGAAGGCGCCCGCGTGTACGTCTGCGGCGACGGATCACGCATGGCACCCGGCGTGCGCGAAGCGTTCCGTACCCTGTACCGGGATCACACGCCGGACGCCGACGAGGCGGCGGCCGAGACGTGGCTCAACGAACTGATGCTGAACGGGCGTTACGTCGAGGACGTGTACGCCGCGGGCTGACCGAGAGGGTGTGGGATGACGGCCGACTCCTGGGAACGCGCACGGAACGTCCTCAAGGAGGCGTCCCTCCCGCCCGACAGCCTCACCCACGTCACCCCGCTGAGCGGCGGCACCTACAACGCCGTCGAGGAACTCCGCCTCGACGACGGCACCCGGTACGTCCTCAAGGTCGCCCCGCACGCCGAGGGCCTCCGCCACGAGAAGCGACTCCTCGTGGCGGAGGCCCGGTTCTACGAGGGGGCGGAGCGGGCCGGCGTACCCGCCCCGAAGCTCCTGGCACTGGGCGACGGCCACCTCCTGATGACGGCCGTCCCCGGCGAGCAGTGGTCGGACGAAACCCTCACCCTCACCCGACGCACCGCCCTGCGCACCGAGTTGGCCGGACAGGTCGCCCGCCTCCACCGGATCACCGGACCCGGCCACGGCTACCCCTCCGGCGCCCTCGGCCCCCTCGCCCCGAACTGGCGCACCGCGTTCACCGGCATGCTCGACGCGGTCCTCGCCGACGCCGACCACTACGCGGCCGAACTCCCGCGCACGACGGACGAGATCAGGGCGACCGTCCGTACGGCGTACGACGCCCTCGACGAGGTCACCGTCCCGAGCCTCGTCCACTTCGACCTGTGGCCCGGCAACATCCTCGTCGACCCCGCCGTCCCCCGCGTCACCGGACTCATCGACGGCGAGCGCATGTTCTGGGGCGACCCGCTCGCCGACTTCGTCTCCCTCGCCCTCCTCACGGACATCCGCGAGGACGAGACCTTCCTGACGGCCTATCAAGAGGCGGGCGGCAAGGCCGACTTCACCCCGGCCGCGCGGCAGCGGTACGCCCTCTACCGCACCTACCTCTACCTGATCATGCTGACGGAACAGGTCCCGAGGAAGGCCGACGAGGGCCACCGGCAGTGGGCCAGGGAGAACGTCGTACCCCAACTGCTGGGTGCGCTCGGGGAGATCGAGGCGGCGGCCCCGTAAAGGGCACCACCCCGAAGGAACCCCGAAGGCGCCTCACGGCAAGGCCGTCAGCCCGCGAACGCGTCCACACCCGTGCGCTGCGCCGACAGCTCCCACAGCCGCGCCGCCTGGTCCGGGTCCGTGGCCCACGCCGCGACCCCGCCCGACTGGTCGCCGGGGGCGGCGGGTTCGGCGATCTCGCAGTCCTCCAGGTAGACGCCGCCCATCCCGTCGAGCTGCGTCGAGGTCGCCGCCCACACCTGGGTCGACGCACCCTGCTCGGGCGTCTTGAACACGTCCGGCATCAGCAGTGTGCCGTTCTCGTCGATCCAGCCGCGCTCGATCATCTCCTCCTTGGCCAGGTGCCGTTGGAGAGGAGTGAGGATGCCGCCCGGGTGCAGCGAGAACGCCCGCACACCCGAATCGCGGGCCAACTTGTCGAGGTGCAGGGCGAACAGGGCGTTGGACGTCTTCGCCTGCCCGTACGCCTCCCACTTGTCGTAGCCCTCGCGCCAGTCGATGTCGTTCCAGCGGACACCGGAGAAGTGGTGCGCGCGGGAGGAGACCGAGACGACGCGGGCGCCGCCGGGCTCGATCGCGGGCCACAGCCGGTTCACGAGCGCGAAGTGCCCGAGGTGGTTGGTGGCGAACTGGGCCTCCCAGCCGGGACCCACCCGCGTCTCGGGGCAGGCCATGACGCCCGCGTTGTTGATCATGTAGTCGATGGTGCGGCCCGAGGCGAGGAACCGTTCCGCGAACGCCCGCACGCTCTCCAGGTCGCCCAGGTCCAGCTCGTCCACCTCGACCCCGGCGATCCCCCGCACCGCCTCCCGGGCCACATCCACCCGGCGGGCCGGTACGACCACCCGCGCGCCGGCCTTCGTCAGCGCCCGGGTCGTCTCCAGGCCGAGCCCCGAGTAGCCGCCGGTCACCACGGCCAGGGTGCCGGTGAGGTCGCGCCCCGCGAGGACGTCGTCGGCGGTGCTGCGGGCACCGAAACCAGAACCGATCTTGACTTGAGGAGTGTCGCTGTTGCTCATGCGTACGACCGTACGAATTGAAGTGCTCTCGAAGTCAAATGCGGCCGTGCGTCCAGTCGGCCAGCCGCTCGTACGGCCACGTCGTCACCACCCGGTCCGCCGGCACCCCGCACTCCTCGGCCCGCGCGCACCCCACGATCTGCCAGTCCAGCTGCCCCGGCGCGTGGGCGTCCGTGTCGATCGAGAACAGCGTCCCGGCGGCCACGGCCTGCCGCAGCAGGCGGCGGGGAGGGTCCAGCCGTTCCGGACGGCTGTTGATCTCCACCGCCGTCCCCGATTCCGCGCACGCCGCGAACACCGCCGCCGCGTCGAACTCCGACTCCGGCCGCCGCTTCCCGGCGATCAGCCGCCCGGTGCAGTGGCCCAGCACGTCCGCGTGCGGGTCGCGGACGGCGGCCAGCAGGCGGCGGGTCATCGAGCGGGCGTCCATGCGCAGCTTGGAGTGCACCGAGACGACGACCACGTCGAGGCGGGCCAGCAGCTCCGGATCCTGGTCGAGGGAGCCGTCGTCGAGGATGTCGCACTCGATGCCGGTGAGCAGGCGGAACGGGGACCAGGTGGTGTTCAGCTCCGCGACCAGGTCCAACTGGTCGCGCAGGCGGTCCGCCGTCAGACCCCGGGCGACCGTCAGGCGCGGCGAGTGGTCCGTCAGCACCGCCCACTCGTGGCCCAGCGCCGCCGCCGTCCGCGCCATCTCCTCGATCGGGCTGCCGCCGTCCGACCAGTCCGAGTGCAGGTGGCAGTCACCCCGCAGCAGGGCCCGCAGGCGCTCGCCGCCCGCCGGGAGCGGTGGCTGCTCGGCCTCGACGCGCTCCAGATAGGCCGGGATGCCGCCTGCCAGCGCCTCCCGGACCACCTGTGCGGTCTTCGGACCGACTCCCTTCAGCGACTCCAGCGTCCCCGCCGCCGCCCGCTGCGCGACCTCCCCCGCCGGGAGCGCCGACAGCACCCGGGCCGCCGTCCGGAAGGCCTTCACCCGGTACGGCGGGGCGAGGGAACGTTCCAGCAGGAAGGCGATCCGTTCCAGGGCCTCGACGGGGAGCATGGCACCAGGGTTCCCCAGGAACGGGCGGGGCGCTCGCCGACCGCGAGACGGCCCGAGTAGCGGTCGGCGGGAGTCGCTCTACGCTCGATTGCATGACCGAAATCGCGAGCCCCTACATCTCCCACCCGCGGATCATGGTGCTCGGGGTCCAGCCGGGCACGCCCCCCTTCCGCATCATGGAGATCGACGGCCGGGTCGTCGGCTCCGCCCACGCCGTCGCCGAGGTCCTCGACACCGCGGCGCTCTACGGCATCACCGTCCACGACCTCGACGACCCCGACACGATCCGCTGGGTCGGCGGCGACCGCTACACCTGGCGGCCCCGCTGACCCTGCCGGGCGTGGACGCCCCGGCCCAGCCGGCGGCCGAGGAACAGATAGCCGATCAGGGCGCCCGACGTGTTGAGGATGACGTCGTCGACGTCGAAGGCACGCCCGGTGACGAGTGCGCCCTGCGCGAACTCCACCGCCAGCATGACGACGGCCGTCAGCAGCAGGACCTTCAGGAAGCCGCGCGCCCTCGGGGCGACGACCGGGACGAGGACGCCGAACGGGACGCCCAGCAGGATGTTCCCGCCGATCTGCTTCACCGCGTCCCGCAGCGCCGGCTGGTCCAGGTACGCCTTGAGGGAGTGGCCGGGGCGGAGGTTCGTGTGGATCAGGGGGACCGAGGCGGGGGAGGGTTCGAGGGTGAGGCGGGCGAGAACGGCCCCGAAGGCGACGAGGACCGCGAAACCGACGGCCATCACCGGGATGCGGAGGATCAGGGGGAGGGGGCGGGGGCCGGCGGGGGTGGGTTTCTTCGCGGCGGACGGTTCTTTCGTGGCCGACGGTTTCCCCGGCGAGGTGCGCTTTCCCGGCGCCAGCCGCGCCGCGAACCCCTTGAGGGTCGTGCGGGCGCTTCTCGGGGCGGGTTTCGGCCGAGGCGTGGGCGAGCCCTTCGTCTTCACGGTACGCGGACGTGGGACGGCACGGGCCATGACGGTCCTCCAGGCTTCAACTTCCCTGCGTCATAAGGCTGTTACCCAGGAAGCGCCCGAGGATGCCGATACGGACGGCGGCCCCGGGCGCCGTCCGGTCACGCGCCGTAGGAGACGGTGACCTTCTCGAAGCCGAGGGAGCGCAGCAGGCCCTTGAGCATGCCGGTCGTGTTGCTCTCCGCGCGGGCCGTCAGCTCGCTCTGCCGCGCGGCGTCCCCGATGTGCCGCACGGCGAGCTTCTGCACCGCCTGCTCGCTGTTCGGGTTGTCGGAGAAGAAGTCGCCGAGCCGGTCCAGCAGGCCACGCTGCTTGGAGACCGCGTACGAACGGGACGGGTCGAGGGACGGCGTCGCGAGCCGCGCGTGCGGCAGCCGCAGGGTCGCCGTCGTACGGTCCTTGTCGACCGTGACGTCCTTGTCGGCCACCTTCCCGAGGTCCACGTACGCGTCCACCGTGCCTGCCCCCACGTACAGGGTGCGGCTCCCGTGGAGCGCGTCGGGGAGGAACCGCGCGTCCTTCTCCAGGTCCACGACGACCTGGAAGTTCCCGGAGGCGCCCTCGAAGCGGCTCATGTCCTGGATCGACTGGAGCAGGGCCGGGCCGGTGCGGTCGTTCGTCTCGGTGCCGAAGAAGTCGCGCAGGCCCGGCAGCAGGCTGAGCCGGATGCCCGCGAACATCACGGCCATCACCACCACCACCGAGGTGAGCACCTTCGCCCACACCGGCATGCGCTGGGGCAGTCGCTTCGGGGGAGTCGTCGTCACGGTGTCGGGGGGAGTCGTCGTCATGGTGGCGGGTCTCCTTCCTGCGGCCCCGCTGTCACGGGGGCCCCGTACTGGTGTTCCCGCCGTACGGATGCCCACTGAACGCCCTCGCGCACCGCCCTGTCGACAACCTGTGACAGGGCGTGTCCCTACCTGGGAAGTAATCGCGGCGGGACCCGTGCGGCGGCAACAATCTCGCTGACAGCGCGAGTTGACGAAGAAAGGCCCCGCCGTGAGTACCGACACCCGTACCTCCGTCAGCCTTCTCCTGCGCGCCATCGGCGAGGGCGACCCCGACCGCATCGCCGCCCTCTACGCCGAAGAGGTCGACTGGAAGCTCGACTGGCCCGACGGCGAACACGGACGACCGGCCACCCCCTGGATACGGCACCGCGCCACCCGCGCCGAAGTCGCCGAGCACTTCAAGCAGTTGGCCGAGCACCATGTCCCCGAGAAGGCCGACACCCAGATCGAGAACATCCTCGTCGACGGCGCCCACGCGGTCGTCCTCGGCGAGATCCGCCAGACCGCCCGAAGCACCGGACGCGCCTACCGGTCCCGGTTCGCCCTCCACCTGACCCTGGACCGGGGGCTGGTGACCCGGCATCACGTCTACGAGGACAGCCTCGCCGTGGCCCAGGCGTTCGACGGGGCGTGAGTCACCGGGGGCAGATGGAGAGCGGGCGGACGAGGAGCGGGAGCCGCGCCACCCGTCCCGTGCTACCCGCCCGGTCTGACCAGACCGTGATCGAACACGAACACCACCGCGTGCACCCGGTCCCGCAGGCCCAGCTTCTCCAGTACCCGGCCCAGCAGGAGCAGCACGCCGTGCTCCCGCTCGGTCAGCCGGGCCGGCCTCCGGGCCGTCTCCGGTGACGGCTCCGCCGGGGTGGATTTCGCGAACTTTGCGAGCAGCCGGCGGGTGACCGTGGGACCGAGGAGCGCGTCCCCCGCCGCGAGCGTCCGGACCCCCTCGATCAGCGCCTCCGGCGGACTCCGCTTCAGCAGAAACCCGGCCGCACCCGCGCGCACCGCCGCGAACACGTACTCGTCCAGCTCGAAGGTCGTCAGGATCAGCACCTTGGGCACGGCGTCCCCCGCCGCCACGATCGCCCTCGTCGCCGCGACCCCGTCCAGCACCGGCATCCGCACGTCCCCAAGGGGCCCGCGTTCACGCGTCCCCCTGTCGTCCGTGAGGCACCCGCAGCCACCCCCTCCTCCACACGCCCGCGTTCGCCGAGGCCGTGCGCCGGATTCGCGACGGGGAGTCCGTCAGCGCCCTGTTCGGCGGGCCGGTGAGCGAATAGACAGGAGTAGGACGCCGGTTGACGGCATGTCAGACGCCCGGCGCCTCTCATGCGACCAGGAGGACCGCAGTGGCGAAGGCAAGGTTCGAGCGGACCAAACCGCACGTGAACATCGGCACGATCGGCCACATCGACCACGGCAAGACGACGCTCACCGCCGCGATCACCAAGGTGCTGCACGACCGGTTTCCCGACCTGAACCCGTTCACCCCGTTCGACCAGATCGACAAGGCGCCCGAGGAGCGCCAGCGCGGCATCACGATCTCGATCGCGCACGTCGAGTACCAGACCGAGGCCCGGCACTATGCGCACGTCGACTGCCCCGGGCACGCCGACTACATCAAGAACATGATCACGGGCGCGGCCCAGATGGACGGCGCGATCCTGGTCGTCGCCGCGACCGACGGACCGATGCCGCAGACCAAGGAACACGTCCTGCTGGCCCGGCAGGTGGGTGTGCCCTACATCGTCGTCGCGCTCAACAAGACGGACATGGTGGACGACGAGGAGATCCTCGAACTCGTGGAGCTGGAGGTGCGCGAACTGCTCAGCGAGTACGAGTTCCCCGGGGACGACGTCCCGGTCGTCCGCGTCTCGGCGCTGCGGGCGCTGGAGGGGGACCCCGGGTGGGCGCGGTCGGTGCTGGATCTGCTGGACGCGGTCGACGTGGCCGTGCCGCAGCCGGAGCGGGACGTGGACCGGCCGTTCCTGATGCCGATCGAGGACGTGTTCACGATCACCGGCCGGGGCACGGTCGTCACCGGCCGGATCGAGCGCGGGACGCTGCGGGTGAACACGGAGGTCGAGATCATCGGCATCCACGAGCAGAAGACGCGGACGACCGTCACGGGCATCGAGATGTTCCGCAAGCTCCTCGACGAGGGGTGGGCCGGGGAGAACGTCGGGCTGCTGCTGCGCGGGGTCAAGCGGGAGGACGTGGAGCGGGGGCAGGTCGTCATCAAGCCGGGTTCGGTGACGCCGCACACCCGGTTCGAGGCGCAGGCGTACATCCTGTCCAAGGACGAGGGCGGGCGGCACACGCCGTTCTTCGACAACTACCGGCCGCAGTTCTACTTCCGCACCACGGACGTCACGGGCGTGGTGACCCTCCCCGAGGGCACCGAGATGGTCATGCCCGGCGACAACACGGGTGTGCTCGTGCAGCTCATCCAGCCCATCGCGATGGAGGAGGGGCTGAAGTTCGCGATCCGTGAGGGCGGGCGGACGGTGGGTGCGGGGCAGGTCACGAAGATCCTGACGTAGCCCCGGCCGCAGCCCTGGTTCCGGCCCCGGTCATAACGTCTCCCCGGGCTTGCCGAGGGCGGCCTCCACGCTCGGCGCGGGCGGCAGGAGCTTCGACAGGCCCGTCGCCCGCAGGATCCGCAGGGTCAGCGGATGGACGCAGACCAGACGGAGTTCGCCGTCGCGCTCCAGGACCCGGGTGCGGGCGCGGTAGAGCAGCCGTAACCCCGAGCAGTCGAGGAACTCGATCGGCGTGAGATCGATGAGCACGCGCGGGGCCTGGCCCGTCACACGGTCGTCGATGTGCGGCAGGATCTCCATCGCCGCGACGATGTCGATCTCGCCGTGGAACTCCAGTACGAGGTACCCCTGTTCCTCACGGATACGCAGGTGAGGGGTGTCGACCAGGGGTTCCTGCGGCACCATGGCATTGCCTCCAGCACGGGCCGGCGGATGGGAAACAGCGGACGCTGGGGAGCGCTCGGCGGGGCCTGCTCCAGCAAGTTACCCCCGATGGAGTGAATTTCAGCATGTTCGATTGACATATGTCATCGAAAATGGACCGCTCATAGTCAGCCAGTTCGTGCCGGTACCCCCGACTCCGCTTCCGGGGGTCAGGACAGGGCCTGCCAGGCCCGGGTGAGGGACTGCCGGAACTGGTCCGTCTGGCGCTCCGTCAACTCGTCGACCATGCGGTTCTCCAGTTCGCGCACCGGTCCCGCGTGCAGCGCGAGCAGCTCCCGTCCGGCGTCGGTCAGCAGGATCCTCAGCTCCCGACGGCTGGCCGGATTCGGCTCCCGGCGGATCAGGCCCCGGCTCTCCAGGGAGCGCACCAGATCGGCCATCGACTGCGCGGTGACGAACGAGTCGCGGGCCAACTGGGCGGCGGACAGGCCGTCGTGGCGCTCCAGGACCGTGAGCGCCGTGTACTGCAAGGCGGTGATCCCCGACGGCCGCACCAGCTCGTCCAGCCGGGAGCGAACGGCGAGTTCGAGCTGCTTGACCATGTAGAGGAGGGAGGGGGGTGCGCTTCCGGCCATGGGGCGAGCGTAAACCATTGACAGGAATCCTGTCTGTAAAGAGACTGCGAACCACCAGGATTCCTGTCGGTTACGACGCGGCGACGGAGCCGCAAGACCCGAGGAGTGGCGATGACCGCCTTCCAGATCGACCCCGGGCAGCTCTTCATCGGGGGGCAGTGGCGGGAAGCCGCCGACGGAGCGCGCACGGAGGTGATCGACCCCTCCCGGGGCCGCACGGTCACGACGGTCGCCGAGGCCGGTCCCGCCGACGTCGACGCCGCCGTGCGCGCCGCCCGCGAGGCGTACGAGTCCGGCCCCTGGGCCCGCCTCACCGGCCGGGAACGGGGCCGCGTCCTGCTGCGCGTCGCCGAGCTGATCCGCCAGGAGGCCGAGACGATCGCCGAACTGGAGAGCCTCGACGTCGGCAAGCCCATCACGCTGGCCCGCGCGGTCGACGTCACCAACGCGGCCAACGACTACGAGTACTACGCCACCCTCGCCTTCTCCCTCGACGGCGCCACCCGGGAGACCCAGCACGACGCCCACGCCTACACGAGACGCGGTCCGCTCGGCGTCGTCGCGGCGATCACGCCGTTCAACTTCCCGCTGATCCTGGCCGGTTCGAAACTCGCGCCCGCACTCGCCGCCGGGAACACGGTCGTTCACAAACCGGCCGACGAAACCCCGCTGAGCGCCCTCTACATGGCCGGCCTGCTCCAGCGGGCGGGTGTTCCCGACGGCGTCGTCAACGTCGTCACCGGCACCGGGCCCGTCGCCGGGGAGGCCCTGCTGCGGCACCCCGGGATCGACAAGGTCGCCTTCACCGGGTCCACGCGGATCGGGCGGCACGCGGCGGGGGTCGCCGGGCAGGCGCTGAAACCGGTCACGGTGGAACTGGGCGGAAACGCGCCCCACCTCGTCTTCGAGGACGCCGACCTGGAGAAGGCCGTCGGCGCGATCATCAAGGGGTTCGTCTTCAACACCGGGCAGTTCTGCATGGGCGGCCCGCGCCTGCTGGTCGCCCGCTCGGTCTGTACGACGCTGCTGAACATCCTCGCCGACGCGGTCCCCGGCATCCCGGTCGGCGATCCCCGCGACCCGGAGACCGTCGTGGGCCCGATGGCGGGGGAGCGGCATCTGCGCAAGGTCGAGGAGTACGTCGACCTTGCCCGCAAGGAGGGCGGCCGGATCGTCTGCGGGGGTGAACGCCTCGATCTGGACGGCGGCTACTACTACCGGCCGACCGTCATATCCGGCCTCCCGAACGACTCCCGCGTCGTCCAGGAGGAGGTCTTCGGGCCCGTCCTCACCGTCCAGCCCTTCGACTCCGAGGACGAGGCCGTCGAGCTCGCCAACTCCACGCCCTACGGCCTGGCTTCGGGCATCCAGACCGGCAGCCTCTCCCGCGCCCACCGCGTCGCCGACCGCCTCGAAGCGGGCATCGTCTGGATCAACGACTGGGCCGTCCTCGACCCCGCCGTCCCCTTCGGCGGCGTCAAGGAGTCCGGCTTCGGCCGCGAGTACGGCCCGGAGGCCCTCGCGTCGTACCTCAAGACCAAGTCGGTGGTCGTGTCACTGGCCTGAGGCGGCCCCCGGCCTACTTGGTCCGAGGCAGCCCTCCCGGCAACCTCAAGCTGACGCGGCCCTCAGCGGGCCCGGCCTGGGCAGTCTCCGGGTCGCTCCGGGCCGAGGCAGCTTCCGGGCCGCTCCGGGACGGGACAGCCCCTGGGCCGGGGCGGTCCGGGGTAGACCTTTCGGCCGCCCCCGGCGGAGGAAGCCCCGGCCGATCCGGCCCGAGCCCTTCCGGCCGGTCCGGTCCGGTCCGGCCCAGCCGGTGGCGGCCCCTGGCCGACCCGACCTGGACCCCTCGGCCCACCGGATCCATGCTCCTGTCCGGCCCGGACAGGGGCAGCCCAGTCCTTCCGGCCGCCGAAGCTCGAAGCAGCCCCCGGCCGACCCGGATCGAGCCCCTCGGCCACCCAGATCCACGCCCGCCCGACCCGTCGACCGCCCCGAGCCCAGCCCGAGACGACTCGACCCCGCAACAACTCGCCTCTCCAGAACGGGAGTTCACCCCATGCCCCGCACCACCAGAGCCGCCGTCGTAGAGTCCGGCGGAGCCCCCTTCACCTTCTCTGCCGTCACCCTCGACGACCCCCGCCCGCACGAGGCCGTGGTGCGGATGGTCGCGGCCGGGCTCTGTCATACGGATCTGGGGGTGGCGGGCGGGGGGCTGCCGTTTCCGTTGCCCGGGGTGCTGGGGCATGAGGGGGCGGGGGTCGTCGAGGCGGTGGGGTCGGCGGTGACGTCGGTGGCGCCCGGGGACCATGTCGTGCTGTCGTTCACGTCCTGCGGGGAGTGCCGTAACTGTCGCGGCGGTCACCCCGCCTACTGTGCCGACTGGCTGCCGATGAACCTGATCGGCGGGCGCCGGGCCGACGGGAGCGCGACCGTCACCCGGGACGGTGAGGAGCTCGGCGGGCACTTCTTCGGCCAGTCCTCGTTCGCCGAGCGGGCGTTGGTGGACGAGCGGAGTCTCGTGAGGGTGGACCCGGAGGTGCCGCTCGCCTCGATCGCCCCGCTGGGCTGCGGGGTCCAGACCGGTGTGGGCGCGGTCTGGAACGTTCTCAAGCCGGAGGCGGGCAGTACGGTCGCCGTCCTCGGTGCCGGCGCCGTCGGCCTGTCGGCGGTGATGGCCGCCGCGCTCTCCCCGGCCACCGAGATCATCGCCGTCGACCGGGTCCCCGAACGGCTGGAACTCGCCCGTGAGCTGGGCGCCACGCACACCCTGAGTGACGTCCGCGAACTCACCGGCGTCGACGGCGCGGTGGAGACGACCGGCAGCACGGCCGTCCTGCGCGCCGGTGTCGACGCGCTCGCCCCGCGCGGCACCGTGGTCGTCGTGGGCGCCCCGCCCTTCGGGACCGAAGTCGCCCTGGACGTCAACGGGTTGCTCACCGGCAAGCGGGTCGTCGGGCTCACCCTCGGGGACAGCGAGACGCAGAGCCTCGTCCCGACGCTGGTGGAGCTCGTCAAGTCGGGGCGGATGCCGCTGGAGAAGCTGATCGGGACGTACGCGTTCGACGACATCGGGCAGGCGGCGAAGGACATGACGGAGGGCCGGACCGTCAAACCGGTGCTGGTGTTCTGAGAGTTCAGCGGCTGGCGTGCAGGGTGACGAGCAACTGCCATATCTGGTCGGCGATCTGACGGGGCGTCCCCTCCAGCAGGCCGTGCAGCCAGTCGGCCAGCACCCCCGCGAAGGTCGCCGCCACCGCGGAGGCGACCAGCGGGGCGTCGGCCGCCCCGGCCCGCTGTCTCTCCCGCAGGCTGTAGGCCCGCAGGTCCCGGTGCAGCACCAGCCCCAGCGGCCCGCCCCCACCCGGTGTCAACAGCCGCCGGTACAGGGCGAGATGGGGGGTGAGGGAGGTGAAGAACTCCGGCAGGGCGGCCGGCGCGCGGACCGGGTCGGGCCGCCCCTGCCAGGCGTGCAGCGCCTCGACGGCCTCCCGGACGACATCCGCGCAGGCGTCGACCGCGAGGTCCTCAAGATCGGTGTAGTGGACGTAGAATGTGGCCCGCCCGGCCCCCGCCCGCCGCACCAGCGCGGCCACGCTCACCTCCTCCAGCGGACGCTCGGCGCACTCCGCGAGCAGCGCCGCCCGCAGCCT
>NZ_JBTYMC010000197.1:0-12698 GCF_054880855.1 Streptomyces sp. S6
GGCCACCGCGCCCGCGTCAGCGCGCGCGGCACCGGCACGGCGGCCGTCAGCCCGACGGCACTCAGGAGCAGCAGACAGAAGGTCATCCCATGGTTTCCGGATTCTGCTCGGGCGGCAGGGCGGGCAGAGCGGTGGAGCGGCAGGGCGACGGAGCGGCGCGCGGTGCGGCGGCGTCCCTCACCGGCTCAGCGCCCCTCCGCCGCCAGTATGACCGCGCACCCCCGGCACCGTCAGCCCTTCGGCTGGCCGGCCCGGCGGCACGCCCGGACCCGAGGACCGGCATCCACATGGTTCACAAGCGCCCAGTCGGCGCACCAGGGTGTTTTCAGTGGGATACGGGAAGTTATCCACAGGCCGGGACGCAATCTTGACGGAGCGGTGCGAACGGGGAGACTCTGGGCGGGTGCTGGAGGGCCTCGGGGAGGGGGTTCTCATGGGGCGCATCTGGGGGGCGGATGGCCGAAGGGGAGGCCGGCCCGGGGTCGGCGCGTCAGGGCGTACGGCCGAGCGGGACCGGGGAGACGGACCGGCTCGCGCGGCTGGAAGCGACGATGCGCGGCAGACTCGGCCGGGAATGCGTATACGTCCCGTCGTGCAGGTTCGGGCTGTACGTGGCGCTGCGCCACTGGTGCCCGCCCGGCGGACGGGTCCTGATGTCGCCGGTCAACGACGACGTGATCTTCTTCGTGGTGCTCGCGGCGGGCCTCAGACCCGTCCAGGCGCCCTTGCGTCCGCTGGACGCCTCGATCGACGTGGGCGCCGTCCCGGACGCCACCTGGGGCACCCTGTCCGCCGTCCTGACGACGAACCTGTACGGCAATCCGGACGACAGCAGCCGCCTGCGCGCGAAGTGCGACGCCCTCGGCGTCCCGCTGTTCGAGGACGGCGCGCACGCGATCGGCAGCGAGGCCGGCGGCAGGCCGGTCGGCGCGTGGGGCGACGCCTCCGTGTTCAGCCTGTCCAAGCACGTCGGCGCGAAGGCGGGCGGCTTCCTGGCGTGCGCGGACCCCGGCCTGCGCGACGCCCTGGAGAAGGCCCGCGACGACCTGCTCCTCCCCGTGCGGCCCACCGCCGAACTGGCGTACACCGTACGGCCGTACGCCGAGGCCGCCGTCCGCGGACTGGGCCTGCGCAAGGCCGCCTGGGCGACCCTGAAGCTGCTCGGGAAGATGGAGCGCGAGGAGATCCGGATGCCACTGCGCCCGGCCGAACTCGCGCGCGCCGCCTCGGGGTTGACGGGGCACGACCCCTGGGTCCGCGTCGACATGCACGACTACCGCCTGCGCGCCGGAACCCGCCGCCTCGCGCGCGTGCAGCGCAAACTGGACCGCCTCGACGACGTCCTGACGGCCTGCCGCGAAGGCACCGAACGCCTCCTCGCGACCCCTTGGGCCCGCGCGTACGACGGCCCGCCGCAACCCCTGTTCCGTGTCCCCCTGTTCGTCGAGGACCGGGACGCCGCGCGGGAGGCGCTCGCGCGCAGGGGGATCGTCGTCGGCTACCTGTACGACCCGCCGCTGGACGACTACGCGGGCGCCGACTTCACCGACGTCTCGCCGGACCCGTCCGGCGCCCGCTGGTTCGCCCGGCACGCCCTGCCGGTCGACCCGCTCCGCGCGCGCGAGGTGATCGACGTGCTGGCGGGCGCGGGCGTACGCGCGGCTTCCGAAGGCGGCCTGCCGTGACGGAGACGCAGGAGCGGGAGGCGGTCACCGCGCGGGAGGAGCCGGACGGCGCTCCCGCGCGCGGGGGCCCCGACTCGCTCTTCCGCAATGCGTACTTCCTGATGCTCAGCACCGGCGTCTCCGCCGTCCTCGGGCTCGGGTTCTGGCTGGTCGCCGCCCGCTACTACTCCGAGGAGGCCGTCGGACAGGGCTCCGCCGCGATCGCCGCGATGCGGCTGCTCGCCAGCATCACCGCGACGACGATGATCGGCGCCGTCGTCCGGTTCGTCCCGCGCGCGGGACGGGCGACGGGGGCGCTGGTGTGGCGCGCGTACGCCGCGAGTTCGGTGGTCGTGGCGATCGCCGCGGTCGTCTTCCTGCTGACGCTCGACCTGTGGGGTGCCTCGTACGCGCCGCTGGGGACGCCCGCCGCGGGCGCCGCGTTCGTCGTCGCGTGCGTGGCGTGGGCGCTGCTGACGCTCCAGGACGGGGTGCTGACGGGGCTGCGCAAGGCGCTGTGGGTGCCCGTCGGCAACGCCGTGTTCTCCGTCGGCAAGCTCATCCTGCTCGCCGTGTTCGCGACCGCGCTGCCCGTGCTCGGCATCTTCGTCTCCTGGGCCGCCGCCATCGCCTTCTCCACCCTGCCGCTCGGCTGGCTGATCTTCCGCCGGCTGATCCCGCGCCAGCAGGCCGCCGACCGGCACGTCGAGCCGCCCCGGCTGCGGGAGATGGGGCGCTTCCTCGCCGGCGACTCGCTCGGCGCGCTGTTCAGCCTCGCGATGATCAATCTGCTGCCGGTGATGGTCGCGGTGCGGTTCAGCGCCGCGGAGAACGGTTACTTCTACGTCGCCTACACCGTCGGCGGGACGATGGAGTTCATGGCCATCAACATGGCCTCCTCCCTCACGGCCCACGCCTCCCACGACCCCCGTCATCTCACCGACGGGGTCCGGGGCGCGCTGCGGCGGATGGCGGTGCTTCTCATACCCGTAGTACTCGTGCTGGTCGCGTTCGCGCCGCAGATCCTCACGCCGTTCGACGAGGACTACGCGGAGCACGGGACGACGGTGCTGCGGCTGCTGGCGCTGGGGGCGCTGCCCCGGGTCGTCGTCGAGCTGTACATCGGGGTACTACGGGTACAGGGGCGCACGGGGATGCTGGCCGTGCTCCAGGGGGCGATGTGCGGGCTGGTGCTGGGGGGTGCGGCGCTGTCGTTCGGGAGCGCGGGGATCGCGGGGGCGGGGTGGGCGGTGCTGGGCGGGATGACGGTGGTCGCGGTGTTCTCCGTGGTGGGGTTGCGGGCGGCGTTGCGGGTGGGGGAGGGGGGTGCGGTGTCGGGGGCCGCGGCCCCCGGAGGGCTCGCGGAGGGTGCCGGGGTGTCCGCGGGTGCCGCTTCGGCCGGGTACGGGACGAGTTGGGCTCGGCGGGCGTCCGTCGCCGACGAGGACACGGTGCCGTTGTTCATCGGGCGGCCGGGGTTCGAGAGGGAGGCGCTGGAGGCGGACACGCTGGCGATGATCGTCTGGCCTCGGGGGGCGGTGCCGGGGGTGGCTCGGGGTTCGTCTCCGGGTTCGTTCTCCGAGCTGTCGTCGGGGGTGTCGGCGGAGTCGTCTTCGGGGCCGGCGGAGGGAGTGCCTCCCCAAGGGGTCGGAGCTGAACCGGCTTATCAGGCAAGGGGGTTGTGGTCGGAGGCGGGGCAGCGTCGGCTGAGGGGCGCGATGTGGGGGGCGCTGGTGACCGCCGTGGCCGCGTTCGTCGTGGGGGTGCGGGAGTTGCCGTGGCTGCGGGCCGTGAGTACTACGGGTACTACGAGGGCTACGGGTATGACGGGTTCCCCGGGGGCGACCGCGTCGTCCGGGTCCGTCACCGGGCGGGCGATGCTCGACGCGCTGCCGGTGACGGCGCTCGTCGCGGGGCTGGTCCTCCTTCTGCTGTACGCCGGGTCGGTGACGCTCTGTCTGCGGCGTGACCCGTGGCTGCCGGGAACGGCGCTCGGCGCGGTGGTGGTCGCGCTGTACGCCGTACCGGTTTCGCTGGGGCGGGAACCGGAGGCGGTCGGAGGGACGTTCTATACGGAAACGGCGCGATTCCTCGCGGAGGCGATGGGGCTCGACGGTCCCGAGCCGCTGCTCAGATGGGCGCCGCCGGTCTGCCAACTGCTGTGTCTCGTCGCGCTGTCGCAGGTGCTCGCCCGGCTGGGGGAGCGGCTGCGACTGCCCTGGACGGCGCGCTGGGGACTGCTGTATCTCGCCGCCCTGGGGGGCTGGGCGTGGCGAGAGCCGCTCGCGTCCATGGCGCCGCCGTCGCTGGCCGCCCTCTTCGTCCTCGCCCTGCTCCTCTCGCTCCACCGCGCACCACCGTCCACCGACCGCACCTGACCCAACGCCGAACGCCAGGGGGGAACCGTCGTGCGTCCGCCGATCCGCAGAACCGAACCAGAACCCGGCGAGGGCTCCCAGAGCGCCGAGACATCACCACCGAGGACCGACTCGTCGCCGTCGCCGGACGCGGGGGCGGACGAACGGGGGGCCGGCGTGTCCGAGGGGACCCGGAGGCTGCGGGGTGGCGGGCGCGGGCGGGGTGGTGGGGTGCCGGGGGGAGTTGGGTCGGCCGGGGTCGGTGAGGTGGGGGCGGGGGACGTGTCGTCGGATGAGGCCGGGCGGCCGGGAGACACCGTGTGGCCGAGCGCCGGGCAGGTGGGTGGTGCGGGTATGACGGGGGTGGCCGGTGCGGGGGGTGGGGCTGGTGAGGCCGGTCGGTCCGGGGAGGGGGCCGGGGAGTCGCGGGGTGGTGTGGTCGGGTGGGGTGGTGTGGCGGGTGAGGCTGAATGGCTGGGAGGCGCCGGGGAGTTGTCGGGTGACGTGGCCGACCGGGCGGGTACAGGAGGCACGCCGAGCGGGGCCGGGGGGCCGGGGGACGCCGTCCGGCCTGAGCGGCGCCTCCCGGCGAGTCCTCCTCATACGGCGACTTCCTCAGGTCCGGCGCCCGCCACTTCAGCCGGTGGGTTTTCCACCCCCGAGCCCGGCGTGGAGGTGTCGTCGGAGCGTGCCGGGTGGCCGCGCGGGGCGTGGGGGCAAGGGCCGGGTGCGGTGGGGGGAGTTCGGGATCCGCGGGTGGGGGAGCCGGCCGCGGATGCCGGGCGGGGGCGGGCCGTCCGGTGGCCCGAGGCCGCGGGGCAGACGACGGTGGGGGAGTGGTCCGCGGGGGAGGGGCGGTCGGTGGCCGGTGCCGTGGGGTGGTGGGTCGCGGGGGGTTCCGGGGGAGGGGCCGGGGGAGGGGAGGACGGGGGCGCGGGACCCTCGGGGCCGGGTGAGCCGGCGTCGTCCGGCGGGCGACCCGTACGACCCCTGGGGGGGACGGCGTCGTCCGCGTCGTATCCCGTAAGCCCCCTAGGGGGGACGACGCACCCCGCGCCCGACCCCGTAAGCCCCCTAGGGGCCGCGGCCCCCGGCACCGCCCTCGCCGCACCCCCCTCCCCCCTCCCCGAAGACCCCGTGACCGATCTCGCCGACCTCCCGCCCGCGCGCCCCTGGTACCACTCGGCGCTGTGGCCGGCGGCGGGGCTGCTGGGGGCGCTGGGGCTGTGGGGGTACGCCGTACGGCACACGGACGTCAGCGGGCTGGACGACTTCGGGCTGCTCACGGCGCTGCACCCGACGTTCTGGGCCGCCCTCGCCCTGCTGACGTGCGGCTTCTGGTTCACGCTGGTCAACTCCCGCCGCAGGCACCCCGCTTGGGCACCCGCCTACGTCGTGGCCCTCCTGGTGATGGAGCGGGCGACGCAGGCGGTGCTCTACCCGACCCCCCTGTACGCGTGGGCGTGGAAGCACGACGCGGTGATCGACCACCTGCTCACCGCCGGGCGCCTCCAGGGCTCGGACGCCCTCGGCGACATGGCCGTCTACGACCAGTGGCCCGGCTTCTTCGCCGCGCAGGCCGCCCTCGTCCGCCTCCTCGGCGTCGACTCCGCCGTGCGGTTCATGGCGTGGTGGCCCCTCGTCTCCAGCCTGCTCCTCCTGCTTCCCCTGCTGCTGATCTACCGCACGTTCACCGAGGACAGGCGCCTTGTCTGGACGGCGGTATGGCTCTTCTGCACAGCCAACTGGGTGGGCCAGGACTACTTCTCCCCCCAGTCCGTCGCCTTCGCCCTCCACCTAGGGGTCCTCGCCGTAGTACTCAGGAGGTACGCCACCCCCCGTACCCCCGACGGCCGACCCCGCGCCGCCGTGTGGACCGTCGTCCTCACCCTCCTCGTCGTCGCGATCGTCATCTCCCACCAGCTCACCCCGGGCATGCTGGTGATCTCCCTGGCGATCCTCTTCTTCGCCCGCCGCTACCGCGACAAGGTCCCGCTCGTCACGACGGTCGTCATCTTCCTCGCCTGGTGCCTCACCGCCGCCCTGCCCTTCCTCTCCGCGACGATGCCCGACATGCTCCGCTCGGTCGGCGACATCGGCGGCAACGTCGAGACGGGCTACGGCGCCACCCCCACCGGCACGGGCGCGATCACGACCTCCTGGGCCGCCCGCCTGCTGTCGGCGTCGGTGATCCTGCTCGCGGCGTTCGGCGCCTGGCGCCAACCGGTCCTGCGCCACCGTGCGTTCCCGCTGCTCCTGCTCGCCGTCGCCCCGCTCCCGATGTTCGCGGCGAGCAGCTACGGCAGCGAGATGATCTTCCGCGTCCTGATGTTCATGCTCCCCGGCGCCGCGTTCTTCGCGGCGGCGGCCCTGACACCCCAGGTCAGGACCCTCACCGCCACAGAGCTCAACCCCCGTACCGTGCACCGCCGTTACACCTGGCTCCCGCTCGCCGCTCTCCTCGCCGGCACCCTCGCGTTCGTCCCGAGCTACTCCGGCAAGGACCGCATCAGCTACTTCCCGCCCGCCGAGGTCCACCTCCTCCAACAGGTCTTCGACCGCGCTCCGGACGGCTCCCTCGTCGTCGCCGCCGACCGCAACTACCCGCTGGCGTACGCGGATTACTGGCGCGTCGACCACTACTGGTTCCTCGACGACTCCCGCGCGCACGTCGAGAAGATCCTCGCGAACCCGGCCGCGACGCTCGCGAGCGACATGGCCGCGGTCGACTCCCCGGCCCGCGCCTACCTGGTCCTCACCCAGGGCCAGTACGCCGACTCGGAGATGAACGGCCTCCTCACGCAAGCCCAGTTGGACCACATCCGCACCTCCGTCGCCAAGTCCCCCCTGTTCGAACGGGTGGCGGCCAACAAGGCGGGCGTGGCGTACGTGTTGAAGGAGTCGGCCCGATGACCCCGCAGGAACTCGCCGTCCGGACGGCGGCCCCGTTCGCCGGCTGGCTCGCCGTCAGCTCCCTCGCGCTTCCCGGCGGTTCGCTCTTCAGAGGCGCCGCCGTCGTACTGTTCCTGGCGGCGGGGCCGGGCGCGGCCCTGGTCAGAATCTGCGGGCCCGCGCTCACGGCGCGGCCCGCCGAGGGCCCCGTCGAACGCCGGGACCCGGCCTTCGAACGCCACTCCGACCTGCTGGAGCGGCTGATGCTGACCGTCTTCGTGAGCGTGTCCGCCGCCATGATCGTCGGGACGGTGTTCATCGCCACGCACGCCTTCAGCGCGCAGCGCGTCCTGCTCACGCTGACGCTGCTGACCACCGTCGCGGCGTTCTGCCCGCGCCTGCGCGCCTCCCCGCCGAGGACTGCGAAAGGGACTGCCCTGTGAGGTGGCTCCACCGTTTACGAAACGCCCTCCGACGCCACGAGTACCGCCCGGGTATTACGGGACAACGCACGCCGGGCACCGGCACGCCCGAACCTCGTGACACCCGCAGTACCCGTAGTACCCGTACGGCTCCTGCCGGCCCCCGTACGACCTCCGCCGGCCCCCGTACGCCCCCTACCCCTCACGGACGACACCGGGGACGACGCAACCCCCGCCCCCGGCGCCTCGCGCTCACCGCCGCCCTCACCGCGTGCGTCAGCCTCACCGCCGTACTCCTCCTGCGGGACCACTCCTCCGGCGGCAGGGACTGGGGTGGCTCCCGCCCCTCCACGCAGGGCGGCCGGTGCGCACCGACAGCCCTGCTCGAACCGCCCTGCGGCGCCTGGTTCGGGGCGTTCGTGCCGCACGCCAAGGACGACCTGCCCGAGAAGGTGAAGGCGTACGAGAAACAGATCGGCCGCCCCCTCGACATCGTCTACACCTACCACGACATGTCCCTGGCCCAAGGGGAGCGCAGGGAAGGGCAGTTGCTCACCGACGAGGAGCGCCGGGTCGGTGCGGACCGGCTCCTCCTGCTCTCCTGGGAGAGCAAGGTGTGGGGCGGAACGGCGGCCCAGCAGCCCACGTGGAAGCAGCTCGCGGCGGGCGACCTCGACGCGTCCGTCATCGACGTCCAGGCCAAACGCATCAAGTCGTACGGGAAGAAGGTCTTCCTCTCCTTCGACCTGGAGATGGACACGCGTACCCCGAAGAGCGGCACTCCCGAGGACTACGTACGGGCCTACCGGCACATCCACGACCGGTTCCGGGAACTCGGTGTCACCAACGTCGTGTGGACCTGGATCACCACCGGCTACCTCGGCCACGCCGACCTCATCAAGCGGATGTACCCCGGGGACGACTACGTCGACTGGGTCGCCTACAACCAGTACAACTACTACCAGTGCCACAAGGCCGGCTGGCTCTCCTTCGCCCAGACCCAGCAGGCCACGCACGACTGGATCCGCGCGAACATCTCCGACGACAAACCGCTGATGCTCTCCGAGTTCGGCACCGCGAACGACCCGACCCGGCCCCGCCGCCAGGCCGACTGGTACGCCCAGGTCCCCTCGGTCCTCAAGAAACTGACCGGCGTCAAGGCGGCCCTCCAGTGGAACTACCGTGACCCCGGCCCCCACTGCGACCTCGCCGTCGCCAACTCCCAGGCATGGGCGAGCCTGAGCAAGGCCGTCTCCGATCCGTACCTCAACCAGCCGCTGAAGTAGTACGGGGGTTCCCGTAGCACTGGAGGGGGACGGGGAGCCCCCGTACCGGAGAGGTACGGGGCGTACCCCTAGCACCTGAGGGTTACTGGCCCTCCTGGCGCCTGAGGGCTACGGGAGTCCCCCTAGTACCCGAGGGCCATCGGACTTCCAGGACCGGTGGGGTACGGGACCTCCCCCAATACCGGAGGGGTACGGGACTTCCCGTACCCCCGTACCCTTCCAGCCACTTCCGCGCGGCCCGCCACACTCACCCCACCGTCCTCACCCCGCGAACACTGGCCCCCGCACCGCCGCTCGCCCCTTCCGGTACCACCGCCACGCCACCGTCCGAGGCGCGTCCCGGTACGGAGCGATCCGCGCCCCCTTACCGGAGAGCCAGTCCCCGACGTCCCCGACGGTATGACTCCGTCGCACGATCAGCCGGGCGATGCGGTGTGTCTCGTCCCGCTCCGAACTGAGCGCGTGCCGTACGGCGGTCGCGGTCTCGTACCCGGCGGCGGCGGCCATCCGCCGCACCCGGCGGTCGTTGTAGCCGTGGGGGTACGCCAGATGACGGACCTGGTGCCCGAGAGTGTCCTCCAACACCGCGCGGGAGTGCCGCAGTTCGTGCGCGAGGGCCTGGGGCGCGAGAGTGTCGAGCTGTGCGTGGGTGACGGTGTGGCTGCCGATCTCCATGCCGGCCCGCTCCAACTCCACGGCACCGCCCAGCGACATCATCGGCGCGGGCGGCAACAGGCTGCGCTCTCCCGGGGTGATGGCCCCGGTCGTGAGGTACGCGGTCGCGGTGAGCCCGCGTGAGAACACGGCCTCGGCGGTCGGTCCCGGCAGGTCCGCGAACCCGTCGTCGAACGTCAGCAGCACCGGCCTCGGCGGCAACTGGGCCCGCCCGGCGAGGAATTCGGCGAGCGCGCTGATCGTGATCGGTGTACGGCCGCTGTCGACGACGGCGTCCAGATGCTCACCGAACAGCTTCGGTGTCACCGTGAACTCCGCGATCCAGTCAGGGGGTTCGTCCATCACGGCGTGATAGAGGAACACCGGTACGACCCCCTCGTCCCGGACCCCCTCACCCCCGGGTATGACACCCTCGCCGCCGCTCACCTCGCCCCTCCCCGAGCCGCGCGCAGCGCCCACCGCGCCCGCAGATAGCCGACCGGACCGTAGAGCATCCCCCGCCGCTGGAGCCGCGAGAGCCGACGCGGCCAGGGATGATCCCGCACACCGTGCTCCCCGGGACCGACAGGAACCGGACGCACCTCTGGCCCGGCCTCTCCCACCCCCCGCCGCGCGGTCAACTCCCACGCGTACGCCACCCCCTTGGGCAGCCGTGCGAGGAACGCCGGCAGCAGCCCGGGGCTGTTGACCAGGACCGCCGTCAGATACGCGCCCAGCCCCGCCCCGTACCCGTACGCCTGCGTCTCCAGGTCCCGCCACGTCTCCCGGTGGTGGTGCCAGACGACGGCGTACGGCGTGTAGTGCAGCCGGTGCCCGAGCGCGAGGACCCTGACGAACCCGTACAGGTCGTCACCCCCGCGTGCCAGGGTCCCGGCCCCGGTCGCCGGGTCGAACCCCCCTGCGTCCCGTAGTACCCGGGTACGGAACGCCATGCTCGCCCCCGACCCGAACCGGCCGGCGGTGAAGGGGAACAGGGGCTGGTCGGCGGGCGGTTCGGCGGGGTCGTACGTCCTCGGCACGAACCCCTTCGAAAAACCGCCGTGGCTCTCCAGAAGGACCTGGGCCGGGGTGCGCAGCCGTGCCGGGAGGATCAGCCCCGTCGTGCAGCCGAGGCCGGGGTCCGAGGCGAACGGTGAGGTCAGCTCGGTGAGCCAGCGGGGATCGGCGACGACGTCGTCGTCCGTGAACGCGACGACCTCCCCGCGTGCCGCGGCCACCCCCCGGTTGTGCGCGATCGCGAGCCCCGGCACCGGCTCGCACACGTACCTCACCCGCTCGGCGTACTTCTCCCGTATCAGGTCCCGGGTCGCCCGCGTCACGGGCGCGTTGTCCACCACCACGATCTCGAACCGCGGATGATCCTGCGCCAGCATCGAGTCGAGCGCGTGCGCGAGCTTCCCGGCGCGCTCACGGGTGGCGATGACGACGGTGGTGTGCGGCGGCGGGGCGGGGGAGCCGTACGGGGGTGAACCGGCGTGTGGAGCAAGGGAGTCGGTGTGAGCGGCGCCGGTGTCGATCCGCTCGGCGAGTTCCGTGAGCGCCGTCTTCGGGTCCGCCCCTTCCGGGATCTCCCCGAGAACCGTGCCGACCGGGCGCCCTTCCCGGCGGACCAGTGCGAACACCGGCCCCGAGGTCACGGGAGGACTGCCCGGCCCCGGTCTCAAGGTCACCCCCGAACCGGTCCCCGCACCGGTCCTCGCACCGGTCAGGTCCACCTCGGCGATCTGGACGGGCCGCACGGCGAGGAACCGCCGTATCTCGGCCCGTACCTGGGATGTACGGGTCGTACGGGACATGAACCCCCCTCGATGTCATGAACCCTCGTCATGCGCCCTTCCGCTCCGGGCTCCGGCCCGCGCCCTCGCCTCCGGTCCCGCCCATGCCACCCCGCAACTGCCCGGCCCCCTTCAGCACCCGGGCGGCGGCGCTCGCGAGCCGTGGGCGCCCGCGCACGAAGTGGTGCGCCCGGCGCGACGGCTCGCGGCTCAGCCAGTACAGCGCCGAACCCACCCCCGGCCGCGTCCACGCCCCCTCGTACACGGGGATCTCCCCGGTCTTCAGCGCGTCCTTGTACTCGGCGGCCCCCCGCCCGAGGTCCAGCGTGCCGATCCCCTCGGCCGCCGCCGCCTCGGCCATCCGCAGATGCAGCACGAGCCCCGGCGAGAACTTCGCGAACTCCGTGTCGTACGACGGGAACCAGCAGGCCAGGACGGTCGACGAGCGCAGTCCGAAGTGCGCGGCGACGGGCCGGTCACCGGCGTACAGGACGGAGAGTGTGCCGGCGCACTCCGGGGCGCGCGTCTGGGCGAGCAGGCCGACCAGGCGGGTGATCCACTCCTGCGCGAACCGGTCGCGGCGGCCGGTGCGGCGGTACTGCGCGGACTTCCACGCCATGAGCGTGCGCAGCGCGGCCGGGTCGCGTTCGTCGAACACGAACCTCAACTCGCCTGCCTGACGCCCCAGTTTGCGTTCCTTCGCGAGCGTCGTCCGCAGGAACTTCGGCGACTGGCCGCGCAGCACCGACTCGTAGGTCTCGTAGCCCTTCTCGACGTCGATGACGTAGGCCGGGTACTCGGCGGCTGCGTGCGGGACGAACAGGGCCTGTTCCGCCTCCAGGTTGTCGAACGCGAAGCTCGACAGGGTGCAGGCCCGCATCAACTCGGCGGTGTCCAGGCCGAGTCCGGGTGCCAGGATCGCGCCCTGGGCGTCCGAGACGCCGTGCGCGAGGGCCTGGCCCATGCCGAGCGGACCGCGCTCGTGGGGGAGGAACCCGACGGGTTCACGCCCCTCGTACACCACCGCGACCCGCGTACGCGCCCGTACGCGCCCCACGGCCTCGACGAACTCCGGTTCCATGAACGGATTGCGCGGGGCCGGCGACGCGGCGCGCAGAGCACGCCACCGTTCCCGATCCCCCTCGCCCAACTCCTGCGCGCGCAGCACACGAATGCGCCCACTGTTCAACCTGACCCCCCGATCAAGTCCCCCCTGGACACATGGACCGTACCCCTCCAGACAGGGCCTGCGGTAGATAGCGGCTCATGCTGTTGCCAACTGGTGCAGTCTTCGCAGAAGCGTTGGGAATTCGATGGCAGTTCGATGACGAACGTCGCCCCGGAGCGTCACCTGGCCACCGAAAGGCTCCGCCGCCGCTCCGCGCGGGCACACGTTTCAGGACAAGGGCCCGGCCCCGCCGAGAACTTCCCCATCGCCCCGCGCGGGAGGCGACTTCACGAACCGGCCCTCCCGCGCGTGGACGCCCATTTTTGACGCCCTCGCTCCAGCCCTCGCCCCCGCTTCAGCCCTCGCCCCCGCGCGGGCGCCCGCTTCGCGAACCCGTCGTCCCGCGCGGGCGAGTGTCACGCGGCGGGGACCGCCGAGGCCGCCCGCAGACCAACACCC
>NZ_JBTYMC010000198.1:0-12651 GCF_054880855.1 Streptomyces sp. S6
CGGTCAGCGTGATCCCGGCGGCCCGGGCCACCAGCTCGCACGCGGCGAACGTGGCGTCCGCGTCGGCCGGCGTCGTCCGGCGGGCCGAGGGCTTCCCGATGGACGCGATGAGCGTCCGGTCGGCCTGGACACGGACCGCCTCACCGGCCTTGATCCCGGCGGCGGCCCGGGTCTCGTGGGTGCGCTCCAACTGCTCGATCCAGCGGTCCAGCGTGGTGAGCAGGCGGTACTGCTGATCGACCATGCTCTGCCAGACGGCCGGGTCCATCAGGAGGTCGGCGGCGGCCTCCTGGCCGTAGAGAGCGCCGTACTGGACGGTGCCGGGCGGCACCCGCATCCAGAACACGTCCTCGTCCAGGACCTCCGCCGCTCCCATCGGCGCCTGGAAGAGGATGGAGAGGCTGCGGCCGACGCCCAGGGACAGGGCGTACTCCAGCGGGCTGGTCGTCAGGACCGGGTTGCCGTACTCGTCGTACCCGTACGCCGGCTGATACAGCTCCCGCAGCCCGATCCGGTGCACCACGCAGTCCCGCACCGGCCGCGCCACCAGCGTGTGCTGCGCCCCCGCCACCGGACCGAGCAGCAAAGAGCCCGTCTCCAGGCGGCCCAGATGATGCCAGTGACCCTCCTGCCCGGCGTCCACCGCGAACAGGTCGAGCGCCCCCGACGCGACGAGCCACAGCACCTGCGGCCCCTCCAGGTCCAGCCGGGCCGACCCCGCGCAGTCCAGCCGCGTGCCGAGCTGCCCGAGCGCGCCCAGGACCAGGTCGCCTTCCTCCACCGCCGTCACCGCTCCCTCACCAGTGCCGCGTACGCGCCACCGCGCGCCACCAGCTCCTCGTGCCGCCCGCGCTCCACGATCGTGCCGTGCTGGAGGACGACGATCTCGTCGCTGTCGCGGACCGTGCTGAGCCGGTGCGCGATCACCACACAGGCGCAGCCGCGCCGCCGCAGGTTGTCCATCACGACCAGCTCGGTCTCCGCGTCGAGCGCGCTGGTCACCTCGTCGAGGATCAGGACGCTCGGCCGGCGCACCAACGCCCGCGCGATCTCCAGACGTTGCCGCTGCCCGCCGGAGAAGTTCCGGCCGTCCTGCTCCACCTTGCTCTGGATGCCGCCCGGCCGCCGCATCACCACGTCGTACAGGGCGGCGTCCCGCAGCGCCTCGGTCACCGCGTCGTCCGTGATGGACGGGTCCCACAGCGCCACGTTGTCGCGCACCGACCCCTCGAAGAGGAACACCTCCTGGTCGACGAAGGACACGGACGCGGCGAGCGCACCGCGCGGGATGTCGTCCAGGCGCTGTCCGTCGATGCGGATCACGCCCTCCCAGGGGGAGTAGAGGCCCGACAGGAGACGGGAGACGGTCGACTTGCCGCTTCCGGAGCCGCCGACCAGCGCGACCTGCTGACCCGGGCCGACGGTGAGGTCGAAACCGGACAACAGGGGCTTGTCGAGGGGGCTGTAGCCGAAGGTGAGGTTCTGGAGTTCGACGTGCCCGCGCAGCCGGCGCGTCGAGTCGGCGCCGCCGGGACGGTCGTACAGCGGGTCGGCGCGGAAGTTCTCCACGTCCTTGAGGCGGGCCACGTCCGCCGCGAAGTCCTGGATGCGGCCCGCGACGCCGTTCAGGCGGGTCAGCGGGGCCGTGAAACGGGCGACCAGCGCCTGGAAGGCGACCAGGAGACCCACCGAGATGTGCCCCTCGATCGCGCGCATGCCGCCGATCCACAGGATGAGCGCGCTGTTGAGGGTCGCGAGCGTCGGCGCGACCACGCCCAGCCAGGCGCTCGGCACCCCGAGACGCTGCTGCTCCTCCAGGGTCGTGGCGTGCTGCCCGGCCCACTTGCGGAAGTAGCCGTCCTCACCGCCGGTCGCCTTCATCGTCTCGATCAACTGGAGCCCGGTGTAAGCGGTGTTGGTCAACCGGGCGTTGTCCGCGCGGAGTTTCGCCGTCCGGGTGGCCCGCAGCCGGATCACGACCCGCATCGCGACGATGTTGAGGAGCGCCACCCCGACGCCCACGAAGGTGAGTTGGGGGTCGTAGGTGTAGAGGAGGACGGCGTACAGGACGACGACCACGGCGTCCACGCCCGCCGACGCCAGGTCGCGGGCCAGGGTCTCGGCGACCGCGTCGTTCGACTGGAGGCGCTGGACGAGGTCGGCGGGGGAGCGCTGGGAGAAGAACGTCACCGGCAGCCGCAGCAGGTGCCGCAGGAACCGGGCGCTGGAGAGGGTCGAGGAGATGATCCGCCCGTGGTGGAGGTTGGCCTGCTGGAGCCAGGTCAGGGCGACCGTCAGCAGGACGCAGGCCGCCATGGACGTGAACAGGACGCCCAGCAGGGAAGTCTGGCCGCCGATGAGGAACATGTCGATGTACTGGCGGCTCAGCGCGGGCAGCGCCGCGCCCACCAGGACGAGCAGGAGGCTCGCGAGGACGGCCGCCGGGAGCGTCCCGGCGGTGCCGCGCAGCCGGGCCGGCATCGCGCCGAGCACCCCCGCCTTACGCCCGCCCTTCGCGAAGTCCTCACCCGGTTCCAGGACCAGGACGACACCGGTGAAGCTGCCGTCGAAGTCCTCCATCGGCACGAACCGCCGCCCCTTGGCGGGGTCGTTGATGAACACGCCGCGCCGGCCGAGGCGCCGTCCGGTGCCGTCGTAGACGACGTAGTGGTTGAACTCCCAGAACAGGATCGCCGGAGCGGGCACCCCTTCGAGGGCCGCCAGGTCCATCTGCATGCCCTTGGCGGTGAACCCGTAACTGCGGGCCGCCTTGAGGAGGTTGCTCGCCCGTGAGCCGTCCCGCGAGACACCGCACGCGATGCGCAGCTCCTCCAGCGGGACGTGCCGGCCGTGGTGCGCGAGGACCATCGACAAGGAGGCGGCCCCGCACTCGACGGCCTCCATCTGGAGCACGGTCGGCGTACGGACCGTCTTCGCGGCGCTCACGGGAGCAGCCAGTCGACGGGCCGCTGATCGGCCAGCTTGATCGAACCGCTCGCCAGCGTCATGGAGTCGAGCCCGTACGGCGGCCCTTCGGCGGACGACCACCGGTAACCGCTCTTCGTCGACCGCGACTTGTCGAGCTGGACCAGCACCGCGACGGGCCGTCCCCGCGCGGTGAACTGCTCGCCGAGCTGCGTGTCACCGAGGAACGCGGCGATCTGCCGCGCGGACTGAGCCGTGCGGTCCACGGATTTCACCCGGCCGCGCAGCACGCCGTACCGCTGGGTGGGGACCGTCTGGACGGTGAGGTCGACGGCGGCGTTCGCGGGGATCGTGGCCGCGTTCTCGGCGGGGACGTAGACGGTCGCGTAGAGGGGTTCGTCCGCGTCGGTGACCTTCTCGACGGCCGCGACGTTCGCGCCGGTCGCGATGATCTGGCCGATCGTCGCGGCGAGCGCGGTGACCCGGCCGGCGGCGACCGTGCGGACGACGGCCTCGCCCTGCGCGGTGCGCACCTTCAGCAACGGGGCGTCCGCGGGCAGGAGTTGGCCCTCCTTCGCGAGGACGGCGGTGACCTGCCCGGCCGCCGGGCTCTGGAGGATGTAGCTGCCCTCGCCGTGGGTCAGGACGGCGGGCGCGCTCACCGTGGAGGCGACCGAGCCGGTGACCGCCCACACGGACCCGGCGGCGATCGCGACGACCGACACCGCCAGCACCAGCCAGCCCTGCGGACGCGCGAAACGCACCGGAAGGTCGAGGTCCTCCGGCGACTGGAGCTTGCTCAGAGCCTGTTGGCGGAACTGCATACGACCTTCACCTGGCTGTGGCGGAGAACGGCGAAGAGCCCCGGAGCCGGGTCACGGCTCCGGAGCTCAGCGACTACGAGGTGACGGTCAGAGACCGGCGACCAGGTTGGTGACCGGGGCCACGCTCAGGCCGGTGACACCCTCGACCGTGCCGGTGGCGGTGGCGAGCAGGCCGGAGACCGGGGCAACGCCGTCAACCAGGTGGGTGACCGTGTTGAGCGCGTTGAGGGTCAGGCCGCCGGAGACGTTGTCGAGCTCGGCGTCGGAGATCTGAGCGGTCTGGATGGAGTCCATGATGGAACTTCCCTTCCTGATGGAGGTGCTTGAGGAGGTGACCCCCGTAGGCCGGGGGAGCGGGCCCCCTCGGGGGGACGACTGGATCAAAGCAGCCCGGCACCCCGGCTTCCAATCAATCACCTGTCACTCAGGAGCAGTTGGCGTCCGAGCGGTGATGAACCGTGCAGGCGTGTCCACGGCACGGTGCCGACTTCTTCACATCATGGCGCTTGATCGCTCGGATGAGCGCGGTACGCCGTTGCCGTGAATCCGGCACTCCGCCGTCAAACGTTGCCGGGGCCTTGCCGAGTTGTGCAGGAGGCGCGGCCGAGGTGGCTCTCGTGGGCAATCGGTGTGCAGATTCCCGGGAGTGGTGGTTCGGCCGGGAAATGTCGGCGGAGCGTCGCCGACCGGTCACTCAGAGATTCGGCGGCGGGAGTTCCCGTCAGGAGCAGCGGTATTGAGACAACCGCCGTGAGCAGCGAGAAGACCGGGGAACGCCGCCTTCTCTTTCCGGTGGGCGAGTTGCCCCGGCAGACCATGTCGGGATCGGTACCGGTCAGCGGCATATGGGGAGTTGGCCGATTCCCCGCTGATCCCCGGCCGCCGGCAAAGAAACGGGAAACGGGTTTGAACGCCCTCCGAGGCACCCGCGTACTGATGGCCAACCAGGCGCCGCTGTACGGAGCTGCCGACGAGGCAGCACAGACCCCGTCCCCTCAGGAGGTCGAAGAACGTGAGTCACAAGCGAATCCCGAAGCGCAAAGCGGCGATAGCCGTGGGCGGTGTGGCCGCCCTCGGTGCGGCAGCGCTCCTGCTGCCCAACGCGAACGCTTCGCAGGACGGTGACACGAACGCCTCCTCCGTCATGCCGAAGACCCTGAAGTCCTCCGCTGACGTCTCGGGCCTCGCCACCCAGCTGTCGAAGATGCTCGGCGACTCGTTCGCCGGCTCGTACTACGACGCCGACTCCCGCCAGCTCGTCGTCAACGTCGCGAACGTCTCCGGCGACAAGGACAACGTCGTCGCCCAGGCGCAGCGGGCCGGCGCGAAGGTCCGCGAGGTCGCCAACAGCGCCCAGAAGCTGAAGCAGGCCGCGCAGACCCTGAAGACGCGGGCGACCATCCCCGGCACGTCGTGGGCCGTCGACCCCAGAACGAACAAGGTCCTCGTCACCGCCGACTCCACGGTCACCGGTGCCAGGTGGAACCGCCTCGAATCGACCGTGAACTCGCTCGGCTCGAACGTCGCCACCGTCAAGAAGTCGGCCGGCACCTTCAAGACGTTCCTCTCCGGCGGTGACGCCATCTTCGGTGGCGGCGCCCGCTGTTCGGCCGGCTTCAACGTCACCGCGGGCGACGGCTCGCCCGCCTTCCTCACCGCCGGACACTGCGGTGTCGCCGAGGAGAAGTGGTCCGACTCCGCGAACGGCCAGCCGATCGCCACCGTCGACCAGGCCGTCTTCCCCGGCGCGGGCGACTTCGCGCTCGTGAAGTACGACGACGCCGCCACGCAGGCGCCGAGCGACGTCAACATCGGCGGCGGCCGGAACGTCCAGATCCTCCAGGCCGCCGACGCGACCGTGGGCACCCAGGTGTTCCGGATGGGCTCGACGACCGGCCTCAACGACGGACAGGTCGTCGGCCTCGACGCCACCGTCAACTACCCCGAGGGCACCGTCACCGGCCTCATCCAGACCAACGTCTGCGCCGAGCCCGGCGACAGCGGCGGCTCCCTCTTCACGCAGGACGGCAGCGCGATCGGCCTCACCTCCGGCGGCAGCGGTGACTGCACGGTCGGCGGCGAGACCTTCTTCCAGCCGGTGACGACCGCCCTCCAGGCGACGGGCGCGACCCTCGGCGGCGGCGGGGCCGGCGCGGGCAACGGCCAGGGCCAGGGCAATGGTCAGGGGCAGGACCAGCAGCAGGGTCAGGGCAACGGCCAGGGACAGGGTCAGCAGCAGGGCCAGGACCAGCAGCAGGGCCAGGAGGCCGGCAACGGCCAGGGTGCGGGCAACGGCGCCGGTGACAATGGCGCGGGCAACGGGAACGGCGTCGGCGACCAGGCCGGTAACGGCGCGGGCCAGCAGGCCGGTAACGGCGCGAACGACAACCAGAACCAGAACAACAACCGGGGCGACAACCAGAGCCAGAACAGCGGGCAGAACAACGGTCAGAACAACAACTGACCCCCTGAACCGAACGCTCCACCCGAAGTCCGGCCCTCTCCCCCTGGAGGGCCGGACTTCTCCCGTCCCCGCTCACAACCCCGCCCCCTCAATCCTCCTCCGCCCGCAGCAACAGCAACGCCACATCGTCCAACCGGTCCTCCGCCACCGCATACCGCCCCACCAGCGCGTCCGCCACCTCCTCCAGCCCCCGCCCCCCGTGCTCCGCGAGCCGCCCCGCCACCGCCGCCACCCCCTCCTCGATGTCCACCCCGGGCGTCTCCACCAGCCCGTCCGTGTACAGCGCCAGCACGGAACCCGGCGCGAGCACCACCTCCGTCGTCGGATACGACGCCCCCGCGTCGATCCCCAGCAGCGGCCCCCCGGCGAGATCCAGCACCCGCACCCGCCCGTCCGGCCTGCGCAGCAACGGCGGCGGATGCCCCGCCCGCGCCATCACGGCCCGCCCCCGCGCCGGATCGAGCCGCAGATACAGGCAGCTCGCGAACAGCTCCGCCCCGAGATCCAACAGCAGCCGGTTCGTCCCGCGCATCACCTCCCCCGGCTCCTGCCCGACGGTCGTGTACGCCCGCACCGCCGTCCGGATCTGCCCCATCAGCCCCGCCGCCGTCACGTTGTGCCCCTGCACATCGCCGATCACCGCCGCCGGACGCGGCTTCGACGGCACCAGGTCGTAGAAGTCGCCGCCGATCTCCATGCCCCGGGTCGCCGGCAGATAGCGGGCCGTCGCCCGCAGACCGGGCAGCTCCGGCAGCGAGTGCGGCAGGAGGGCGGCCTGGAGGCCGTGCGCCAGCCGGTTCTTCGCGTCGTACAGCAGCGCCCGGTCCAGCGCCTGGGCGATCAGCCCCGCGAGGCTGGTGAGGACGGCGCGCTCGTGGGTGGAGAACTCGTGCGGCTCGGCGTACGCGAGGACACACGCCCCGACCGGGCGGCCCGAGGCGATCAGCGGGAGATACGCCCAGGCCGCGAAGGTGTCCGGGGTCGCGTCGCGGTCCGGGTAGAGGTGTTCGAGCTGCCGCCGGGAGTCGAAGAACGCGGGCAGCCCGGTCGCCAGCGCGTGCGTGCCGGGCGTCCGACGGGTGAGCGGGACGCCGTCCCAGCGGCCCACGATCTCCGGATCCGGGTACCCGTACTGCCCCAGCACGTGCAGCCGTCCCGCCTGCGACCCGAGCAGCGCCAGCGCCTGGCTCCCGACGGCCGGCGCGATCTCCCGCGCGACCAGCCGGACGACGTCCTCGACGCTCACCGTCTCGGTCAGCGCCCCCGACAGGCTCAGCGCCTGCGACAACGTGACGAGTTGAGGCCGCTCCCCGCTGTCCGGGGCGCGCGGCGTCGTCTCGGCCTCGGCCCGCGCCCGCCCGATCCGCACGCTCAGCCCGTCCGTCCCCGGGTACAGCCGGAAGGACAGCCACTCCGACGGCGGCTTCAGCGCGACGAACGACGTCGGGATCTGGCCGATCAGCGCGGCCCGGTACCGCTCCTCGTACGCCGGGTCGTCCAGCCACGGCACCGACGCCCACAGCCGGCTCCTCATCAGCCGTGCCACCGGTACCCCGAGCAGCCGCGCGGCGGCGGTGTTCGCGAAGTCGACCCGCCCATGCAGATCCAGCGAGCACAGCCCGTACGGCAGCCGCGCCACCAGCCGCGCGGCCTCCGGGAGGGCGCTGGACCGCACGCCGAGGACGTCCCGCTCGGCCCCCGCCGCGTCCACCGTGTCCGCCCGCTCCAGCCGCGTCGCCAGGCGGCGGCAGCCCCCGGTGAGCTGCCGCCGCTCCTCCTCGGACAGCTCGGCGGGGTGCCCGCCCGGCCAGGTCACGAAAACCGCGCCGTACACCGTCGACGGCGTCGCGACCGGCAGCGCGGCCAGGGCGAAGGGGTACGGCAGGACGACCGCGATCCGCGGGTAGCGGCGGGCCATCTCCTCCTCGCCCCCGACCCACACCAGCCGCCGGTCCCGTACCGCCTCGGCGACCGGCAGCGGCGCGCTCAGCCCGACCCGCTCCCAGGGCGCCGCGAACGCGCGCGGCAGCCCCGCCATGACCGCCATCTCCAGAACGGGCTCGTCGTCCGACAGCAGGTACACGGCCCCCGAGTGGGCGCCCACGGCGTCCATCATCGAGGTCAGGCCCTGTGACAGCGGCGGCCCCGCGGACGGCGTCCCGTGCACCGCGACCACCTCCTCGCCCGGCCCTGCGGTCGGAACAAATCTCCTCCGAACCGGCGCCGCGCGCACGGCGAGCGCTCACCCGTACCCCCTCGAACGGTTCATAGGCGACCGAATCGAAGCGCGGCGCGGCATCCGGGCGCCGTACGTGCGCCCCCGCGCATCGCCGTGGCCGGTTCTTCGCGCTCGGAAACGGACCAAGCCACGAAGAATGGGGCAGGCATCTCATAGGACGAGCCGACGGGCGGGCGAGCCGAAAGGACGTAAGTGATCCGGGTACTTCTGGTGCACGACGAGGGACTGGTGCGGACGCTGCTGGCGAGATGGCTGGCGCGGGAGAGCGACCTGCGCGTCCACGACACGCCATGGCACGGCGCGTACACGAGGGTGCGCAGCGTACAGCCCGTGGTCTGCGTGGCGGACCTCGACTGCACGGACAGCTATGGCATCCCCCCGCTGGGCGAGCTGTGCGACCCCGGCGACCGGGCCGCCCCCCGGCTGCTGGTGCTGGCCCGCGCGAACCGGCCGGGCCTGCTGAAACGTGCCCTCGAAGCGGGGGCGCTCGGCTATGTCGACAAGGCGGGGCCGCCCGAGCAGTTACTCGACGGAATCCGGACCGTCGCCCAGGGGGAACGTTTCATCAACGACTCCCTCGGGTTCGGATTCCTCAAGGCCGCGGAGATGCCGCTGACCCGGCGCGAACTGAGCGTGCTGACGCTCGCGGCCGAGGGGGTCTCCATGGCGGAGATAGCCGGGCGGCTGCACCTGTCCCACGGGACCGTCCGCAACTACATGGCGGCGATCACCCGCAAGACGGGGGCACGCAACCGGATCGACGCGATCCGCATATCGCAGGGACAGGGGTGGGTGTGAGTCCGCGTTCAGGAGGCCGACCAGCGCCCCACCAGATCCCGGTAGAGAGCTGAACTCTCCAATAGTTCCGCGTGCGTGCCGTACGAGGTGCGCGCGCCGTCCATGACCAGGACATGGTCCGCGCGGCGGGCCGAGGCGATGCGGTGGGCGACGACGACCAGCGTGCCGCCCGGCCGCGCCGCGAACGCCCGCTCCGCCCGCTCCTCGGCCGCCGGGTCCAGGTGCGAGGTCGCCTCGTCCAGGAGCGCCAGGGGGGCGGGGGACAGATAGGCGCGGGTGAGCGCGATCAGCTGGCGCTCACCCGCGGAGAGCTTCGCGGGCTCCACGCGCGCGTGCAGGCCGCCCAGCCGCGTCACCAGCTTCTCCGCACCCACGGCCTCGACACCGGCCCACAGCTCCGCCTCCGGCACCGGGTCCGCACGCAGGTGCGCGAGGTTCTCGGCGAGGGTTCCCGTGAACACGTACGCCTCCTGCGGGATCAGCACCCGCTCTTCCCGCCCCGCGAGCGCCGACCGCCCGCCGATCCGCACCTCGCCCTCCGTCGGCGTCAGCATGCCCGCGACCAGGGCGGCGAGGGTGGACTTCCCGATGCCGCTCGGGCCGACGACGGTGAGGTGGGCGCCCGGGGGGAGGGCGAGGGTGAGGCCGTCGAGGACGGGGGTGGAGGCGGGGCCGTAGGCGAAGGTGAGGCCGGCCAGGGCCAGGGCGGGGGCGTGGGGTTCGGCCCGGTCGGGGGCGGGGGGCGGCGTCTCCGGGGCCCTGTCCGTCGTCAGGCGGCGCAGGACCACCGTGAGGCGGGCGCCGCTCGTGCCGAGGCCGTGGACGAGGGCGTCGAGGGCGGGCAGCAGGGACTGGGTGACGTAGGCGAACGCGCCGACGAGGGCGCCGGGGGAGACGCCGCGGGCGAGGAGCCAGGGCGTCGTGACCAGGAGGAGGACGACGGGGAGCTGGCCGCCGACCGCCAGCGCGAGGACCCGGGTGACGCTCCAGCGCGCCAGTGAGCGGGCCGCCCGGAACTCCGCGTCGATCAGCCGCCCGGTCTCCTCGTCCGTCTCCCCCTCCGCCCCGGCCGCCGTGATGTCCCGCAGCCCCGGGCAGACCGTCCCGAGGTGCTCCGCGAGGGCCTCGTCGGCCGCGAGATACGCCTCCTGACGGCGGGCCAGGGGACGGAGGGTGACGACGAAGAGGGTGACGCCCGCGGCGAGGGGCGGTACGACGACGGCCACGAACACCGGGGCCAGCGAGAACAGACCGACCAGGGCGCCGGCCGACGTGAACACGAAGGAGCGGGAGACGAGGACGAGACCGGCGGACGTGTCCCTCGCGATCTCGGTCTGCTGAGTCAGCCCGGAGAGCGCGCCCCGCTCGGCGTCCCGCACCCCACGCCGGACCACTCTCTCGACCAGCCGGTCCCGCAACGGCTCGACGAGATCGGCGACCCCGCCGTACACCCGCCCCGTCCCGAACGCCCCGACCACCACCCCTACCCCGGCCACCCCCAGCCACCCCATCCCCACCCCGGCCCGCCCCACGAGAAACCCCTCGTCCAAGGCCCGCGCCAACGCATACCCCAACAAGAACGCCTGGGCGGCCTCCAGGAGGGACCAGAGGGCGAGGCGGAGGAGGACGGTCCGGTGGGAGAGGAGGTGGCGGAGGGCTCGGGGGAGGAGGGCGGGTTCGGTGCTCGGGGCGGGACGGGGAGGGGTGGGGCGTTCCGGCTCGGGGAACGTGGGCACGGAGCCGGGAGCTGAGGGGGCGCGTCGCGGGGAGCCGGGCTCGCCGGGGTCGTCCGAAGAGCGGGCGTTCCCGCCTCCCACGCCGGCGTCCCGCGCCGGACGGCCATCCCCCTCGACCGCACCCGCGTCCCGCCCCGAGAACGCCCGCTCACCACTCATCGCAACCCCTTCCTGTCCCCGCCGGGCCCGCCCGGCTCGCCGGACCGGAGTTCCTCGGCAGCCCTTGACTTCTCCCGCGCACCTCCGACCCGACCGCCCGTGTCACGAGCAGGCCGAGCCCCCTCCGGCTCACGGCCCACCGCTTCCACCCGCGTGTCCATGGCGGCCACCGACCCCGGACGGCCATCGGAACCAGCACCACCTCGCGCACTCCCCGCCGTGCGCACCGCCTCGGCGCGGGTTCTGGTCCGAGCCCGCGAGCCGCCCCCTGCGCGCGCGCCCTCGTCGTCCGCCGCACCCTCCTCCCCGAACAACCCCCGATACCCCGCCACCTTCCACAACTCCGCATGCGTCCCCACCGCCCGGATCCTCCCCTCCTCCACCCACGCCACCGCGTCCGCGCGGGCGGCCGTCGTGGCGCGGTGGGTGATGAGGAGGCGGGTGGTGGGGGTGGACGGGGAGAAGAGGGCGTCGGTGAGGTGGTGTTCGGTGATCGTGTCGAGGCTGGAGAGCGCGTCGTCGAGGACGAGGAGCCGGGCCGGACGGGCGAACGCGCGGGCGAGACCGAGGCGTTGGGCCTCGCCGCCGGAGTGGGGCGCGTCGGCACAGGGTGTGTCGTAGCCGTGGGGGAGGCGGGTGACGAAGGGGTGGGCCTGGGCCTTGCGGGCGGCGGCCTCGGCGACCTGCCGGAGAGACGCCCTCTCCCGGGAGGGGGCCGCGTCGAGGGAGACGGCTCCTCGCCTGGAAGGCACCCTCTGTCCGGAGGCTGCCGCCTCACGGTGAGGTGTCACCCGCCTTTCGGCGGATGCCTCCTGTCCGGAGACCGGCGTGTTCTGCCGAGGGGTCGGCGTCCCGCAGCAGGAAGGCGGCACCCCCTTCTCGGCAGACGCTTCTTCTTCGGCTGGGGCCTCTGGCCTGGAAGGCGCCCTCTGTTCGGAGGCCGGCGCCGTACGGTGAGGTGTCACCCCCTTTTCGGCGGATGCCTCCTGTCCGGAGACCGGCGTGTTCTGCCGAGGGGTCGGCGCCCCGCAGCAGGAAGGCACCCCCTCTTCAGCAGACGCCCCTTCTGCGGCCGGCGTCCCCGGCCCGGAGGGCACCCCTGCCCCCGAAGGCGCCGTCGGCCCGTCGGCCGGCCCCCCGCAGCGAGCAGGCATCCCCTCCTCGGCGACAGGCGGCCGGAGAAGCCCCTCACCACCCGTGGAGGCCGTCCCCAGCATGATCGTGTCCTGGATCGTCGTCCCCAACAGCACCGGCCGGTCGAAGGCGCAGGTGATGGCCGAGCGCAGCTCTGTGGGGGACAGGGACCGCAGGGGGACGCCGTCCAGGAGGATCTCGCCCTCGGCCGGATCCGCGAGACGCGCGGCGAGGGCCGCGAGGAGGGACTTGCCGGAGCCGCTGCGGCCGACGACCGCGAGAGTCGTTCCGCCGGGGACGACGAGGTCGACGCCGTCGAGGACGGTCCGGTCGTCGCGCAGCGCGCGCACCCCGCGCAGTTCCAGGCGGCCG
>NZ_JBTYMC010000199.1:0-12590 GCF_054880855.1 Streptomyces sp. S6
CGGTTCCCCCGCCGGGCCCGGCCTGGGGCGCCCCGCAGCACCACGGCGGCCACCACGGCGGGCACCACCGCCACAAGAGCTTCGGCCACATGCTGTTCTCCAGCTGACCCGGCTGAGACACCGCGAGGCCCCTGGTGAAAACCAGGGGCCTCGGTGGAGTGTGGACGATACTGGGATTGAACCAGTGACCTCTTCCGTGTCAGGGAAGCGCTCTCCCGCTGAGCTAATCGTCCGGGAGAAACCACGATCCGAAGATCATGGCCAGTGCGCGATACTGGGATTGAACCAGTGACCTCTTCCGTGTCAGGGAAGCGCTCTCCCGCTGAGCTAATCGCGCGGGGAAGCCTTGCGGCTTCAGTGGACGATACTGGGATTGAACCAGTGACCTCTTCCGTGTCAGGGAAGCGCTCTCCCGCTGAGCTAATCGTCCTTGGAGGTGGAGACGGGATTTGAACCCGTGTAGACGGCTTTGCAGGCCGTTGCCTCGCCTCTCGGCCACTCCACCAGGAGTGTCAGGGGTTCGGGAAGATCCCCTGTCTTTCCATGCGAGCGGACGACGAGGCTCGAACTCGCGACCTCAACCTTGGCAAGGTTGCGCTCTACCAACTGAGCTACGTCCGCTTGTCTTTCCCGGCCCGCTTGCGCGTCCCGGCGACGTGTTGAACTCTAGCGGATTCCCGGGCCAGGACAAAAACGCGTTTGCGCAGCGTGCTGCCCTGCGTAGCCGAACCGACCAGCTCAGGCCCCCTCACGGACACCCGACCTAGACTCGACGCGTGCCCCACCTCCCTCCCCTCGCCCGCTTCGGCACCCGCGTCGCCACCGGCCTCCTGGACGTCACGGACGACCCCGCCGCCCTGGACTCCACCGGCTTCTGGGCCGTCGCCGCCGACTTCGAGGGCCGCCTGACCTGCGCCCGCTTCGCCGACGTACGCAGCGCCCCGGTCCCCGCCCCCGTCCCGGGCGCCTGGCACGGCCCCGCCGAGGGCGACTGGACGTCGTCCCTCGACCGCGCCGCGTACACGGCGGGCGTCCGGCGGATCCGCGAGCACATAGCCGCCGGGGACGTCTACCAGGCGAACCTCTGCCGCGTCCTGTCCGCGCCCCTCGCGGAAGGCGCCGACGTCGACGCCCTCACCGCCCTCCTCGCGCGCGGCAACCCGGCGCCGTACGCCGGCACGGTCCGCCTCCCGGAACACGGCGTCCAGATCGCCACCGCCTCCCCGGAGCTCTTCCTGCGCCGCGACGGCCGAGCCGTCCTCTCCGGCCCCATCAAGGGCACCGGCCGCACGGAGGCGGACCTCCTGGAGAAGGACTACGCCGAGAACGTCATGATCGTGGACCTCGTCCGCAACGATGTCGGCCAGGTCTGTACGACCGGCAGCGTCACCGTCCCCGACCTGTGCGCGGTCGAGAAGCACCCCGGTCTCGTCCACCTCGTCTCCACGGTCGCGGGCGAGCTGCGCCCCGGCGCCGGCTGGCCCGAACTGCTCGCCGCCGCCTTCCCGCCCGGCTCCGTCACCGGCGCCCCCAAGTCCAGCGCCCTGCGCATCATCGACGCCCTGGAGACCGCGCCGCGCGGCCCCTACTGCGGCGGCGTCGGCTGGGTCGACGCGGACCGGGGAACCGGTGAACTCGCCGTCGGCATCCGGACGTTCTGGATCGAGGGGGACCTCCTCAAGTTCGGCACCGGCGCCGGGATCACCTGGGGTTCCGACCCCGAGGGGGAGTGGCGGGAGACCGAACTGAAGGCGTCCCGGCTGCTCGCGGTAGCGTCGGGGGAGTACGACGGCTGACGATCCCCCGAGGTGGGCACCAGTGAAGCTTTGGCTCGACGGCGGACTGAAGGACATCGACGACGCGCGCGTCTCCGTCCTCGACCACGGACTGACCGTGGGTGACGGCATCTTCGAGACGCTGAAGACGACCGACGGGCACCCCTTCGCCCTCACCCGGCACCTCGACCGCCTCACCCGCTCCGCCCGGGGCCTCGGCCTGCCCGACCCCGACCACGACGAGATCCGCGCCGCCTGCGCCGCCGTCCTCGCGGCCAACCCCATGCCGCTGGGCCGCCTGCGCATCACCTGCACCGGCGGACAGGGCCCCCTCGGCTCCGACCGGGGCGCCCACGGCACGACCCTCGTCGTCGCCCTCGGTGAGACCACCCGCCGCCCCGACACCACCGCCGTCGTCACGGTCCCCTGGACCCGCAACGAACGCGGCGCCCTCACCGGCCTCAAGACCACCTCCTACGCCGAGAACGTCGTCGCCCTCGCCCGCGCGCACGAACAGGGCGCCACGGAAGCGCTGTTCGCCAACACGGTCGGCGCCCTCTGCGAAGGCACCGGCTCCAACGTCTTCGTCGTCCTCGACGGCGAGATCCACACCCCGCCGCTCGCCTCCGGCTGCCTGGCGGGGATCACCCGTGAACTGGCGGCCGAGTGGACGGGGGCACGGGAGACGGACCTGCCGCTGGACGTCCTGAACCGCGCCGACGAGATCTTCCTGACGTCCACACTCCGCGACGTCCAGGCCGTGCACCGGGTCGACGGGCGCGAACTGGGCGGGGTGCCGGGGCCGGTGACGGCGAAGGCGATGCGGGTGTTCGCGGAGCGGGCGGGGGACGATCTGGATCCGTGATGGGCGGCCTCGGGGTGCCGGCGGGCCGGGGGTGAGGACTTCGCCGGCCTGGCCCCCCTCTTTATTCGGCTGACCGCCGGGCCCCCAGCGGGTAGAAATCCCGGCATGACCACGACCTTGCGGCCGACCGAGCCGCTCCAGCGGGAGTCCGGGACTGTCGGGCGGCTCTCGCGCCGGTATCAGGTGTGCGTGAACAGCCGTCCCGTCGGCTCGCTGCACCTCGGCACGCACCCCGGCTTCGGCCCGACGATCGCCCGGATCGAGGAACTCCGCATCGACGAGGCCGACCGCCGCCGGGGCCGTGCCACGGTCGCCGCGCTCGCCGCCGAGGAGGTGGCGCGGGGCTGGGGCTGCCGGATGATCGAGGTCTACGTCCCCGTCGAACGCGGCACGGCACCCGACACCGCCCCCGGCATCCGCCTCGCCACGGCCCTCGGCTACGTCCCCCGCAACCGGGGCATGGAGAAACCCCTCGGCACGACCGCCCCGGCCCTCCCGCCCGACGTCACCGTCCGCCCCGTCACCGAGGCCGAGTACCGCCCGTCCGTGGAGCGCAGCTTCCGGAACTTCGCCGACGACTGCGTCGAACGCGGCATCACCCGCGCCGAGGCCGACGCCCGCGCCGCCCGCGAGACGGCCGAACTCGTCGCCGCCTGGCCCCCCGGCCCGAGCACCGAGCTCAGCGTCCTCGAACAGGCCGGCCACCAGCTCGGCACCCTCTGGGTGCACTCCGCCGACGGCCACTCCTACGTCTACGACGTGGAGGTCGCCGCCGAGTTCCGCGGCCGGGGTCACGGCCGCACCCTCATGAACCTCGCGGAGACCCAGGCGATCGCCGCCGGCAGCACGCTCCTCGGACTCAACGTGTTCGCCGGGAACACCCCCGCGGAGAAGCTGTACGCGTCGCTGGGGTTCGAGGTGACGGGCGAGGGGATGTACAAGAGCCTGCTGTGAGCCGGGGCTCAGGCGTCCGGCGTCGCCAGCAGCCGGTCGGCGATCTCCTCGACGCGCTCCCGGAGCCCTTCCTGGCTCTTGCCGCCGTCGAGCCGCTCGCCGCCGATGACGTACGTCGGGGTGCCGGTGACGCCGATCGCCTTGCCCTCGGCCTGGTCCGCGTCGACGATCAGGATGTGTCGGCCGTCCACCAACGCCGTGTCGAACTCCTCGGCGTCCAGGCCGAGTTCACGCGCCACCTCGACGAGGAACTTCTCCCCGCGCCGGTCCAGCTCCTCGACCCGCCCGAGCACCGCCTCCACGTACTCCCAGCCCCGCCCCTGCTCGAACGCCTCCTCCGCGGCCTGCGCCGCCGCGAACGCGTGCTTGTGCTTCTCCAGCGGGAAATGCCGCAGCCGCACCTCCACCCGATCCCCGTACCGCTCCTTCACCACCCGCAGATCCCCGAGCGCCGACCGGCAGTCGGGGCACTGCAACTCACACCACACATCAAGAACGACGGGACCAGGGACGACAGCAGCGGATTCACTCATACCCTCAGTCTCCCAGCTCCCCGAGAGGTTCCTGTGACGATCTACTTCTACGGCGCCGGTGAAGTCCCCTACGGCTGCTTCTCCAACTTCTCCACCCACGGCTTCGACCTCGACGGCTCCTGGTGGCCGACCTCGGAGCACTACTTCCAGGCCCAGAAATTCAAGGGCACCCCCCACGCCGACGCCGTCCGCCGCGCCCGCACCCCCTTGCGCGCCGCGGAAATCGGCCGCGACCCCTCCCGTCCCCTCCGCCGGGACTGGGACCGCGTCAAGGACGACGTCATGCGCCGCGCCGTCACCACCAAGTTCCGCACCCACCCCGACATCCGCGCCGTCCTCCTCTCCACCGGCGACGAGGAGATCGTCGAGGACACCACCACCGATCACTACTGGGGCCGGGGCAGGAACGGCAACGGCAAGAACATGCTGGGACGGATCCTGGTGCGGACCCGGGGGCAGTTGCGGGCTGAAGGGTGAGAGGGCCTTCAGTCCAGCGGGTGGACCACCGCCTGGGTGGCGGCACGTGTCCGTCGCGGACGGCTGAGGACGTCGGTGCTGTCCACGAACTGGTCGACGGCGCCGACGACGGGCAGCGCGCGGACAGCCGGGTCGGTGACGCGGGCGCTTAGCGCGGCGGCGAAGCGTTCGGCGCGCAGCACCCGGAACGGCCTGGTGTGGTACGGCCGGGTCGTGGGGTCGACCGGGTCGGTGAGGCCGAGCCGGTTGTGCGCGGCGGCGACCGTCTCGTAGGCGTGGGCCAGGTGCTGCTCGCGGGCCTGCCAGTCCGTGGCGGCGAGCGTCGCCGTGAGGTGCGGGGTGAGGGCGGGCGCCTGGGGGGTGCGGGCGAAGGCGCTGCCGAGCCATTTGCCGTACGGCGGGTACCGGCGGTCCATCAGGAGGCAGAGTCGCATCAGCTCCCGCACCAGCCGGGCGGCGACGACGGCGGAGCCCAGCTCGTCGCCCACTTCACCGCACCGCCCGACGAAGGCCTCCTCCTGTGAGACGCGCTGCCACTGGCAGGCCAGCAGGTGGAGCCAGAGATCGTGCGGGTACCAGCCGAGGGCTGCCCGCGCCGGCCCGAGGACGCCGAGTCCGTCGTGGAACACGGCACTGGCCGTGACCTCCGCGATGCGCTGGGCGGGAGCGGCGAGCCAGTCCGCCAGGGTGACCTTTCCACGGGGGTCGAAACCGAGCCGCTCGGTGAGCCAGACGCCGGGATCGTGGATGTCGACGCGGTGACGCACCGGGCCGTCGGTCGCCCGCATGACCCCGATACCCGGCTCATCGGTCGCCGCGAAGTGCGTCGGGTAGCCGCAGAACGTCTTCGGCAGCCGCTCGGCGAGGAACCCCCGGATCCTCTCGCCGTGCCGGGCGACGTCCCCGGGCTTCAGAAAGACCTCAAGCCGAGGCCCCCACTCGTGGTCCGCCGAACGCGAGGTGTCGAACCCCAGGACCTCCGAACCACTGCCGATCCGGGCGGCGGAGTACACGACCCCGGGCGCCACCTCGTCCAACAACGGCCCGACGGCCTCCAGATGGAATCGACGGGAAAGCTCCAGCCCGAAAACGAAGGACGGCACAGTCATGCCGGCCAGACTCCCGAACCGGCACGCGTCCGGTCGACTCCTTTTCGTTCCGGCTTCCCTCCCCGGCGGATCCCCGGTGCCGTCCTCAGGGCTGACCCGGAGATGTCCCTGATGTCCGCCCCAAGGCATGGCCGTGGACAGGGCGGGAGGTGCACGATGGAAGGAGGACGGGGCGAGCGGACCGGAGGGACGGGGCGCGTCGGCCCGTGCGCACACGGCACAGCACAGCGACCCTGGAGGACAGCATGATCGCCGAGACCGTCTGTTCCGCAGTCGCCGCGGCCGGCCTCGGCATCGCGGCGGTGACGGCCTACCGCAAGCGCTTCCTGTCGGCGGCCCGCACAGCCGCCTACGCCCTGGTCCCCCTGGGCCTGGTGATGACGGGCGTCGTCGGGTGGGCGGCGGACACGGCGTTCAGCCCCACGGCCTGGGCAGGCATCGCCGTACTCGGCGGCGCCTGGGGCCTGTTCACCCTGACCCGTGCGGTGGAGCGCCGCAGGGGCGGCCCCCGGAAGGACGGCAAGGACCGCAGGGAGACCACCCGCTCCACCCGCGAGGCCGTGGCCCCCGCCGCCTCGACCCCCACCCTCGGCCAGACGGCCCCCACCTCCACCCGCCAGTCCCGCCCGACGGCAGCCCGCCGCCCCGAACCCGCCACCTCCACCGAGGACTTCAGCGACATCGAGGCGATCCTCAAGAAGCACGGCATATGAGGCGAACCACCCAACCCGCGCACCTCACCCGCCTCACCTGAAACGACACAATCAGCGCCCCCGCCGCGCGAAAATGATCACGCCCTGAAACCGACCTCGACGGTTTCGGCGAACTCCCGCTCAATCCGCGCGTATGGAGCGCGACAGGTGCCTCACCTGCGCCATCATCGCCCGCAAGATGCTGGACACCACCCAGAGCGAGACCGCGCCCCCTCAGGACGAGCCGCGCGGATGCCTCTTCGCCCTATCCCAGCCACCGCTCATGATCTTCCTCGCGGTGATCGGGTCGCTCCTCCTCATGGCAGCGCTGCACGACCTGCTGCTGCTGTGACCGTCCCGCGGCCCCCGGCGCCACCCGCCGGGGCCCGCGCCCACTCACCCCTGGCTCACCCCGTGGCTTCCTTTCGCCGCGCCCGGTACGCCGCCACGTGCAGCCGGTTCCCGCAGGTCCGGCTGTCGCAGTACCGCCGGGAGCGGTTGCGGGACAGATCGACGAACGCCCGTCGGCAGTCGGGAGCCTCACAGCGCCGCAACCGCTCCTGCTCACCCCCGACGACGAAGAACGCGAGCGCCATACCGCAGTCGGCGGCGAGGTGGTCGACGAGAGAGGCGCCGGGGGCGAAGTAGTGGACGTGCCAGTCGTACCCGTCGTGATCGGTCAGCTGGGGAGTCGTCCCCGCCCCGGCGACGAGCCTGTTGATCAGCTCGGCCGCCGTCCGGGCGTCAGGAGCCGCGAAGATCTCGCCGAACCGCCCCCGCAGCTCCCGCATGGCCACGAGGTCGACCTCGGTCAGCGCCTCGACCCCGCTGATGTCGTAGGAACGTACGAAATCCTCAAGGGTCGGCACGTCCGGCAGCCCGTCCGGCGTCGACTCGTCCTCCGGCGCGGTGTTGACCAGACCCACCACCGTGTCCAGCGCGCACTTGGTGTCGTGGGGGATCAGCACATTTCGCTCCTGCCCTGAGGACGGGCCCCACGCCCGCCGATGGTGGCCGATGGTAGCCGCCCGGCAAGCGAAACCACGGCCCCCGAGGGCGGAGAATCCACGGTCCCGGGCCCGCGCCCCGAAAGCACCGAAGCCGCCCCCCGGAAGAACCGGTGAGCGGCGTCGGTCGCGGCCAGGCGCGGCCCGCGGTCGTACATGCCCGAGCCGTCTCCCCGAGTGGACGGCGTCGGGCGGAGGGGAGTGTCGCGTCTCCTAGCTCTCCGCCAGGATGTGCGACAGCTCCTGATCGAGGTCGAAGTGCCGGTGCTCCGTGCCCGGGGGCACGGCCGCGTCGGTGCGCTTCAGGAAGGATTCCAGTGCCCGCGCCGGCGCCTCCAGGAGAGCCTCGCCCTCGGGGGAGCTGAGGGCGATACAGACGACCCCCTGACCGTGGCTGCGCGACGGCCATACGCGGACGTCACCGGTGCCGGTGGGCCGATGGAGGCCCTCCGCGAGGAGGTCGCGGGCGAACACCCACTCGACGGTCTCTTCGGCTCCGGTGTGGAAGGTGGCGTGCACGGCGTAGGGATCGGCCGTGTCGTACCGCAGACCTGCGGGAACAGGCAGGGAGGACTCGCTCGACACAACGAGGCGCAGGTGCAGCTCGCAGCTGACCGTGGTGTTCATAAGCGCCAGGGCCTTTCGCTCAGTGTGCGCTCGGGGATTCGCACGTCGGCGAAATCGACATGCCACCTACGGTGCCGTTGTAAACCCCTCTGAGTGTTTTGTGCGTCTTTACGTAACTCTTCCGGCCGAGGCCCTCTTCGTCCTGTACCACCATTCCGGTGATCGGATTCACTCGGGTAAGGTTCAGGTATGAATACGGGGAGTGACGGGCCCGGCGAGGGGGCCGTGGTGACAGAGAGTACGGAATCGAGCGGTACTGCCGCGGACGGCGACCAGGGCCTCGGCTCCAAGGCGCCGGCGTTCATCAAGAAGAGCCGGACACTGCACCTGAGCTGGCAGGTCGGTGTCTTCGTCATCGGCCTCGCGGTCGTGGTGCTCGGCATCATCATGCTGCCGCTGCCCGGCCCCGGCTGGGTCGTGATCTTCGCCGGCATGGCGATCTGGGCCACCGAGTTCGTCTGGGCCCAGCTGGTCCTGCGCTGGACGAAACGCAAGGTCACCGAGGCCGCCCAGCGCGCCCTCGACCCGAAGGTGCGCCGGCGCAACATCATCCTGACGTCGATCGCGCTGGTGATCATCGGCGTCCTGGCCGGCGTCTATCTCTGGAAGTACGGGCTGGAGATGCCCTGGAACATCAAGAACCAGTGAGCCGAAGCCCCGCAGGTGACCCGGGCGCCCTTCCCCAGCGCCCCGGCAGACCGTCTCCCCGCCGGTCGAAGTCACCCTCTGACATGCGGTAACGTTCTCTCCGTGCCCGGGCGATTAGCTCAGTGGGAGAGCGCTTCGTTCACACCGAAGAGGTCACTGGTTCGAACCCAGTATCGCCCACCCGATCCAGGGGCCGTTCCGTCAGCCGGAGCGGCCCCTGAGGCATGTACGGGGTGGGTGAATTTCGGCCCCGCTCCGCCGCGCGCACGCGCCGCCCCCGGCGTCCGGCCCCCCGAACCACCCGCGTCCACCTGCGGATACGTCAACCCTTTTGCCGCGAACGGGACTTGAAGTGCCGAGCCGCACCCGATCCGGCGTCCAAGAAAGTTCTGTCCGAATCATTGACGCTCTCTCACCCCCCTCGTACCTTGTGCCAGCAAGCGCTTACTTGAAACGATTCATGCAAGCGGCGACGATGCTGCGGGGAGGGCCCGACTGTGGGAACCACCGGGAATGTTGAGAGGCGAACGATCCTGAAGGCGGCCGGGGCGACGGCTGCCACGCTCGGGCTGGCGGCCACGACCGGGTGCGGCGGGGGCAGCGGGTCGTCCTCCGACGGAACGGTGACGATCCGTTACGCCTGGTGGGGAGCGGACGACCGCGCGAAGAGAATCAACCAGACCATCGCGCTCTTCGAGAAGAAGTACCCGAAGATCAAGGTGAAAACGGACTTCCAGCCGTACGGCGACTTCTGGAAGAAGTTCAATACCCAGGCCTCCGGCGGAAATCCGCCGGACGTCTTCCAGAACGCCATCGGATTCCTCCGGAAATACGACGCGAAGAACGTTCTCCTCGACCTCGGCCCCCAGGTCAAGGCCGGAAACCTCTCCATGACCGGATTCCGCGCCGGACTCGACAAGTTCGGCGAGGTCGACGGCAAGCTCCTCGGCGTCCCCGTCGGCTCCAACTCGATGGCCCTCGTCATCGACCAGCCCGTCTACACCCGCTCCGGCGTCACCCCCAAGCCGGGCTGGACGTGGGACGACTTCCACGCCGCGATGCTGAAGATCCATCAGAAGACCGGACGCGCGGGCGACTCCGGCATGTACGGCGTCATGTACCTCTACGACCTGTACCTCCGTCAGAACGGCAAGGCGTTCTTCACCACCGAAGGGCTCGGCTTCACCGAGGCCGACCTGAAGGAGTGGTGGACCAAGGCCGAACAGGGCCTGGAACAGGGCGAGTTCGCCGACGCCAAGAAGGTCGCCCAGGTCAAGCCGAAGTCCGCCGTCGCCGCCGAACTCGCCGCCGGTGAGTTCACCTGGGACAACTTCACCATCCGCTACACCTCCGAGGGCAAGAGCCAGTACCGCCTCGCCGGCATCCCCACCACGGACGGCAAGAAGACCGGCCAGTACCTCGGCTCCCTCATGCTGAGCGCCTCCAAGCGCACCAAACACCCCAAGGAAGTCGCCCAGTTCATCGACTTCATGGTCCACGACCCCGAGGTCGCCAGGATCATGGGCTACGACCGGGGCATCCCCGCCACCCAGGCCCAGTACGACGCGTTCAAACCGACCGACGAGGTCAACAAGGCGATCGCCGCCTACGAGGAGTCCCTCGTCGCCTCCGGCGTCCTGGAGCCCATCACCCCGCACCCCAGCGGCGCGGACCTGTGCGAATCGGCGTTCCTGCGCATCGCCGAGGAACTAGCCCTGGGCACCCGGTCCGTCGACGACGCCGTCAAGCAGTTCTTCACCGAGTCGAAGACGGCCCTGACGACCTGATGGGAACCACCGTGACACACGCCCCCGCGCTGGAGGGGCCGACCAAGGACTCCGGGCCGCCCGGCGGCCCGGTCCGCTCGGCCAGACCCCCCGAGCTCAAGCGCCGCCTGCGCCGCGAGAACCTGGCCGGCTACCTCTTCATGTCGCCGTGGATCGCCGGGTTCCTGCTGCTCACCGCAGGCCCCATGGTCGCCTCGCTCTACTTCGCCTTCACCGACTACAACCTCTTCGACCCACCCCAGTGGATCGGCCTCGACAACTTCACCGAGATGTTCGGCGACCCCCGCTGGCGCCACTCCGTCCAGGTCACCCTCTGGTACGTCGTCGTCGGCACCCCCCTCAAACTCCTCGCCGCCCTCGGCGTCGCCCTGCTGCTCGCCCAGAAGCGGCGCGGCCAGGCGTTCTACCGGGCCGCGTTCTACGCGCCGTCCCTGATCGGCGCCAGCGTCTCCATCGCGATCGTCTGGAAGGCGATCTTCTCGGACGACGCCGTCGTCGACCGGACACAGCAGTTCTTCGGCATCGACGCGGGCGGCTGGACCGGTGACCCGGAGCTGATCATCTACAGCCTCGTCGCCCTGACCGTCTGGCAGTTCGGCGCCCCGATGGTCATCTTCCTCGCCGGCCTCAAGCAGGTCCCGCGCGAACTGTACGAGGCCGCCGAGATGGACGGCGCCGGCCCGCTGCGCCGGTTCTGGAACATCACCCTGCCCATGATCTCCCCCGTCCTCTTCTTCAACGTCCTGCTGGAGACCATCCACTCCTTCCAGATCTTCAGCTCGGCGTACATCGTCGGCGGCGGCGCGGGCGGCAACGCCTGCGGACCTGCCGACGGATCGATGGTCTACACCTGCTATCTGTACGTCCAGGGCTTCGAGAACAGCCGCATGGGCCTCGCCTCCGCGATGGCGTGGCTGCTGCTCCTCGCGGTCGCGCTGGTGACGGCGGTCCTCTTCTGGTCGCAGAAGAAGTGGGTGCACTACGAGGAGAGTGCCCGATGAGCGCTGCCACCCCCACCGGCCGTCAACGCACCGGCTCCCTCGCCTGGCACCTCGGCTCCCTCGCGATCCTCGCCGTCATCCTCTACCCGGTGATCTGGGTCGTCGGCGGCTCGTTCAAGAAGAGCGAGGACATCGTCGGCAGCCTCGACCTCTTCCCCAGCGACCCCATCGTCAGCAACTACCAGCGACTCAGCGACGGCATCGCGGACATCCCGATCTCCACGTTCTTCGTCAACTCCCTGACCCTCGCGGTGGGTTCGGTGATCGGGATCCTCATCTCCTGCTCGCTCACCGCGTACGCGTTCGCGCGGATCAGGTTCGCCGGCCGCAACCTGCTCTTCACGCTGATGATCGGCACCCTCCTGCTGCCGTACCACGTCCTGCTCATCCCGCAGTACGTGCTGTTCCGCAACATGGACATGATCAACACGTACACCCCGCTGCTGCTCGGGAAATACCTCGCCACGGAAGCGTTCTTCGTCTTCCTCATGGTCCAGTTCATGCGCGGCCTGCCCAAGGAACTCGACGAGGCCGCCCGCCTCGACGGCTGCGGACACCTGCGGATCTACTGGTCGATCGTGCTCCCGCTGTGCCGCCCGGCCCTCATCACCAGCGCGATCTTCACGTTCATCAACGCGTGGAACGACTTCATGGGCCCGCTGATCTACCTCAACGAACCCGACAAGTACACCGTCTCGCTGGGCCTGAAAATGTTCGTCGACCAAGAGGGCGTGGCCGACTACGGCGGCATGATCGCCATGTCGCTCGTCGCCCTGCTGCCCGTCCTCGCCTTCTTCCTCGCCTTCCAGCGCTACCTCATCGACGGCATGGCCTCCTCCGGACTCAAGGGCTGACGCCATGGCCGCCGAGACCCGCGTGAAGGCACGCAAGGAGTCCGTGCTCGCCGAGAGGTTCGCCGTCTTCGCCGAGTGCCTGCTCGCCGGGGTGTGGATCGCCGTCGCCTGCCTCGGCGTCGTCACCTACCCCGCGGCGCTCGCCGCCGGCAGCCGCCATCTCAGCCGCCGCACCGCCCATGTGGACGGCGGGCTACGGGAGTTCACCGCCGACTTCCGGACGGCGCTGCGCGGCGGGTGGGCCGTCGGGCTCGCCGGGTG
>NZ_JBTYMC010000200.1:0-12557 GCF_054880855.1 Streptomyces sp. S6
GTGGGCGCCAACCGTGACGTGCCGATCTCGATCGTCGCCAAGGACCCCAAGGTCCTGGAGAAGGTCGCCGACTGGAACTGGACGGACGGCCTCAAGCCGGCCCACAACGCCCCGGTCTGGAAGATGGACCAGTTCCGCGACCGGTTCCTCACGGCGTACGGGTCGACTCCGCACCCGAAGACCAACTGACGTTTCACAGCGGCTCGTTCATGACGTCGCGAGCCGCTTCCACGAACGCGGCCAGGGAGGCCGAGTAGGCTCCCACGGCCGCGTCGAAGCGAGCGAACGCCTCCGGCCCGTCCCGGGAGACGTCGGCGAGACAGCCGTTGGCGCGCATGGCCGCCGCCAGGACCGCCTTGGCCAGTTCGGCCAACTCACCGGGCCCTTCGAGCGAGATGACGCGCACGCTGTGCATGAGCGGGTCGTACGCACCGCGCGCTTCGACGCGCATTTCCTCCACGCGCGCCAAAAAGCCTTCAGGGGTGGTGGATTGGAAGCGAACGTCCCCAACTCTCCAGTACAGCTCGCTCATCTCATGCGACCGCCGCATCAGCTCCAGGTACGCGCCCCGCCGCAACTCCCGCACCCGGCCCATCTGCTGGGCCCGCGCGGACTCCTCCGCCTGGACCCTGGCCGCGCGGACGTTCCCGAGGTTCGTCACCCACCCCGCCAGCACCGCCGTCCCCCCGGTCAGAGCCGCGACCCACACCGCGCTGTCCACCACGCGTCCAGTGTCAGCTGCCCCCGGCGGCCTGTCGAGACCGCCCCCGGCCGCCGGTTCAGCCGCCGGACGTGTCCAGTTCGGCGTCCTCGCTCACGCCCGCGCAGTCGTACGGGTCCTTGAGCCAGCCGTCGGGCAGGACGACGCGGTTGTTGCCGGACGTCCGCCCGCGCGGCCCGTCCGCGCCGTCCGGCCAGGGCTGGTCGAGGTCCAACTCGTCGAGTCCGGAACGGAGTTCGGCCAGCGACGAGGTGATCGCCAGCCGCTTTCGCATCTCGCTGCCGACCGCGAACCCCTTGAGGTACCAGGCGACATGTTTGCGGAAGTCGACGACACCCTTGGACTCGTCGCCCAGCCACTCGCCGAGGAGGGTGGCGTGGCGGACCATGACGTCGGCGACCTCCTTCAGCGCCGGACGCGCGAAAGACGTACGCCCCTCGAACGCCGCGACGAGGTCCGAGAACAGCCACGGACGGCCCAGGCAGCCCCGGCCGACGACGACGCCGTCGCAACCGGTTTCGCGCACCATCCGCAGCGCGTCCTGCGCCGACCAGATGTCGCCGTTGCCGAGGACGGGGATCTCGGGGACGTGTTCCTTGAGGCGGGCGATGGCGTCCCAGTCGGCGGTTCCGCCGTAGTGCTGGGCGGCGGTGCGGCCGTGCAGGGCGATCGCGGTCACGCCCTCCTCGACGGCGATGCGGCCGGCGTCGAGGTAGGTGATGTGGTCGTCGTCGATGCCCTTGCGCATCTTCATCGTGACGGGGAGGTCCCCGGCGCCGGAGACGGCCTCGCGGAGGATCGCGCGCAGGAGGTTGCGCTTGTACGGGAGGGCCGAGCCGCCGCCCTTGCGGGTGACCTTCGGGACGGGGCAGCCGAAGTTCAGGTCGATGTGGTCGGCGAGGCCCTCTTCCGCGATCATGCGGACGGCCTTGCCGACGGTCGCCGGGTCGACGCCGTAGAGCTGGATCGAGCGGGGGGTCTCGGTCGCGTCGAAGCGGATGAGCTGCATGGTCTTGTCGTTGCGCTCGACCAGCGCCCGGGTGGTGATCATCTCGCTCACGAACAGGCCCTTGCCACCACTGAACTCCCTGCACAGGGTGCGGAAGGGCGCGTTGGTGATACCGGCCATGGGCGCCAGGACGACGGGCGGCTGGACGGTGTGCGGGCCGATCTGGAGCGGCTGGGCGGTCGTGGACATTCCCCCATTGTCGCGCATGGGACGAGTGGGCCGAACGAGTGAAGCGCCAGTCATTAGTTAGACGCACTATCGATTCGGGCGTACAGTGGCGGCATGCCGGAACTGAGCCCTCGTCGTCGCATGCTGGTGCTCGCGATCTGCTGCATGAGCCTGCTGATCGTGAGCCTGGACAACACCGTTCTCAATGTGGCGCTGCCCGCGATGCAGCGTGATCTCGACGCGAGTACGTCGGGTCTTCAGTGGACGATCGACGCCTACACGCTGGTGCTGGCGTCGCTGCTGATGCTCGCGGGGTCGACCGCCGACCGGATCGGGCGGCGCAAGGTGTTCATGACGGGGCTCGTGGTCTTCTCGATCGGGTCCCTGCTCTGTTCCGTCGCCCCGAACCTCCAACTGCTCGTCGTCGCGCGGACGGTGCAGGCGGTCGGGGGGTCGATGCTCAATCCGGTCGCCATGTCGATCATCACGAACACGTTCACGGACGCGCGGGAGCGGGCTCGGGCGATCGGGGTGTGGGGAGCGGTCGTCGGGATATCCATGGCCGCCGGGCCGCTGGTCGGGGGGCTGCTCGTCGAGTCGGTGGGGTGGCGGGCGATCTTCTGGCTGAACCTCCCCGTGGGGTTCGCCGCGCTGCTGCTGACGCTGCGGTTCGTCCCCGAGTCTCGCGCGGAGCGGGCCCGGCGGCCCGACCCCGTCGGGCAGGCGCTGGTGATCGTGCTGTTCGGTGCGCTCACCTACGCGATCATCGAGGCGCCGGTGTCCGGGGCGGGGGTCACCGTGCCGTTCGGGGTGCTCGCTCTCGCCGCGCTCGCCGGGTTGCTGTGGTACGAACCTCGGCGCACCGATCCCCTCATCGACCTGCGGTTCTTCCGTTCCGCGCCGTTCAGCGGGGCGACGGTGATCGCGATCAGCGCGTTCTCCGCGCTCGCCGGGTTCCTGTTCCTGTCCACGCTGTACCTCCAGAACGTCCAGGGGCTCGACGCACTCCACGCGGGGCTGTGGATGCTGCCGATGGCTGTACCGACGTTCCTGTGCGCGCCGATCTCCGGACGCCTCGTCGGCACGCGCGGCCCCCGCATCCCCCTCCTCGTCGCCGGGGTCGCCATGTCCTGTGGCGCTCTCCTCTTCGCCGCATTCCACGCCGAGTCCTCCGACGGCGGGCGGTTCCTCGGGTACCTCCTCTTCGGCATCGGCTTCGGCTTCGTCAACGCGCCCATCACCAACACCGCCGTCTCCGGCATGCCCCGCGCCCAAGCGGGCGTCGCCGCCGCCGTCGCCTCCACCAGCCGGCAGCTCGGCCAGACGCTGGGGGTCGCGGTGGTGGGTGCCGTCCTCGCCTCCGGCATCACCCCCTCCGCCTACCGCCAGACCTTCGCCTCCGCCGCGACACCGGGGTGGTGGATCATCGTCGGCTGCGGGGTCTCCGTCCTCGTACTGGGCGCGTTCACCAGCGGACGGTGGGCTCGGGGGACGGCGGAGCGGAACGCGGAGCGGCTGCGGGTGGTGGAGGTTCGGAACGGTCCGGCCTCGGTCTCGTCCCCGACTCGCGCTGTGGGCCGTTCGGGGTAACCCTGGGAGGTGCCAGTGGGGGGCCACACCACCGCAGGGAACGGGAGCCCTCCATGCGTTCCGTACTCCGTAGCCGTACCGCTCAGGCGCTCGCCGCCGGGGCGATGTCCGTCGCGCTGCTGTCCGGCGGGGCGGTGAGTGCGTTCGCCGCAGCCGCGCCGAAGCCGAAGCCCAGCGCGAGCATGAGCGCCAGTCCGATGAGTGCCGCGTCGATCACCGTCAAGGCGGACAAGTCGTCGGTGAAGCAGGGTGACGAGGTGACGTTCAGCGGACGGACCAGAGGGCTGAAGGTCGGGTCCAAGCTGACGTTGCAGCACCAGAAGGACGGCAAGTGGACGACGCTGAAGGCGTCCACCACCGTGAAGAACGGCAGCAGTTACTCGCTCAAGGGCAAGCTGAACACCAAGGGTTCGGAGAAGCTGCGGATCGCCTCGGGGAAGGTGTACTCGCCGACCGTCACCGTGAAGGTCAACTGATCATCACACCAGCCCCCTCCCCGCCAACACCCCCCACACACACGACAACGCCGGGCCCCCGACCAACAGGGACCCGGCGTTCACGCACAAACGTCAGCAGCCGACCAGCCGGGTCGCCAGGTACCCCTCGATCTGGTCCAGCGACACCCGCTCCTGCTTCATCGAGTCCCGCTCACGCACCGTCACGGCGTTGTCGTCGAGCGTGTCGAAGTCGACGGTGACGCAGTACGGCGTCCCGATCTCGTCCTGACGACGGTAGCGGCGCCCGATCGCACCCGCGTCGTCGAACTCGATGTTCCAGTTCTGGCGCAGCGCCTGCGCGAGCCCCTTCGCCTTGGGCGAGAGGTCGGCGTTGCGGGACAGCGGCAGCACCGCGACCTTCACGGGAGCGAGACGGTGGTCGAGCCGCAGGACCGTCCGCTTCTCCAGCTTGCCCTTGGCGTTCGGCGCCTCGTCCTCGACGTACGCGTCGAGCAGGAACGCCAGCAGGGAGCGGCCGACACCGGCGGCGGGCTCGATGACGTACGGGGTGTAGCGCTCGCCGGCCTCCTGGTCGAAGTAGTGGAGGTCCTGGCCGGACGCCTTGGAGTGCGCGGAGAGGTCGTAGTCGGTGCGGTTGGCGACGCCCTCCAGCTCACCCCACTCGTTGCCGCCGAACTGGAAGCGGTACTCGATGTCGGCGGTGCGCTTGGAGTAGTGGGAGAGCTTCTCCTTGGGGTGGTCGTACCACCGCATGTTCTCCTCGCGCATACCGAGGCCGGTGTACCAGTTCCACCGCTCCTGCATCCAGTACTCCTGCCACTTCTCGTCCTCGCCCGGCTTGACGAAGAACTCCATCTCCATCTGCTCGAACTCGCGGGTGCGGAAGATGAAGTTGCCGGGCGTGATCTCGTTGCGGAAGGACTTGCCCATCTGCGCGATACCGAACGGCGGCTTCTTGCGCGCGGCGGTCTGCACGAGGGCGTAGTTGGTGAAGATGCCCTGCGCGGTCTCGGGCCGCAGGTAGGCGACGGAGCCGGTGTCCTGGGTCGGGCCGAGGTGCGTGGAGAGCAGGCCGGAGAACTGCTTGGGCTCGGTGAACTGGCCCTTGTTGCCGCAGTTGGGGCAGTTGATGTCGGCCATGCCGTTCTCGGGGAGGCGGCCGTGCTTGGCCTCGTACGCCTCTTCCAGGTGGTCGGCGCGGTACCGCTTGTGGCAGGAGGTGCACTCGGTCAGCGGGTCGGAGAAGGTGGCGACGTGGCCGGAGGCGACCCAGACCTCGGGGGCCAGGATGACGGACGAGTCGAGACCGACCACGTCCTCGCGGGACGTCACCATGTAACGCCACCACTGGCGCTTCAGGTTCTCCTTGAGTTCGACGCCGAGGTGCCCGTAGTCCCAGGCGGCGCGCTGACCGCCGTAGATCTCACTGCAAGGGAAAACGAAGCCACGGCGCTTGCTCAGGCTGACGATGGTCTCGATCTTGTCGGCGGCCACGGTGCTCTCTTCATAACGACGGTAACGACGACGGACGACCAAGCGGAAACGCTCGCGCGTGAAGCCGAGAAGGCTGCTTCGGAACGCCGCTTCGGAGCGAACCCTCAGGGTACCGGCGGGGACTCCCCCTCAACCAAATCGGTTTGGACACCGGTACCCGCTCCAGGCACCCAACTCGGGCTTACCAGCCGCTTACCGGACGCCTTGTTGACAACGGTTTCCATATTTGTTGAAAATGGCTTTCATGAACGTACGACGACAGGACCGCCACCGACAGCAGCGCCTCATATCCGGCACCGCCCTCGCGGTCACCACCGCCCTCGGCCTCGCCGCCCTCACCGGCTGCTCCTCCGACAGCGCCGCCGCCGGCAACGACGGCAAGCTCGATGTCGTCGCGTCGTTCTACCCCATGGCCTTCCTCGCCGAGCGGATCGGCGGCGCCCACGTCCACGTGGAGAGCCTGACCGAGCCCGGCCAGGAGCCGCACGACCTGGAGATCAGCGCCAAGCAGACCGCGCGCCTGGAGAAGGCCGACGCGATCGTCTACCTGAAGAACCTCCAGCCGTCCGTGGACGCGGCCGTCCAGCAGTCGCCGGTGAAGACGAAGGTGGACGCCGCCGCCCTCACCTCGCTGGAGAAGCACGGCAACGAGGTCGGTGGCCACGCGGCCGAGGCCGACCACACGCACAACGACGAGCTCGCGGGCATGGACCCGCACATCTGGCTCGACCCGGTCCGCTACTCGCAGGTCGCCCAAGGGGTCGGCGCCGCGCTGGAGAAGGCCGACCCGTCCCACGCGGCCGACTACAAGAAGAACACCTCCGCCCTGGTCGCCGAACTCGCCGCCCTGGACACGCAGTTCAAGACCGGACTGGCCAACACGAAGACCAAGGTGTTCGTCACCACCCACGCCGCCTTCGGCTACCTCGCCGAGCGCTACGGCCTGACCGAGGAGGCCATCAACGGCCTCGACCCCGAGTCGGAGCCCAGCGCGGCGCGCGTGAAGGACCTTGAGAAGATGGCGAAGGCCGACGGCGTCACCACCGTTTTCTACGAGACGCTCGTCAGCGACAAGACCGCGAAGACCATCGCCTCGGACGCGAACCTCAAGACGGACGTCCTCGACCCGATCGAGGGCATCACCGACAAGTCCCGCGGCAAGGACTACTTCTCGGTCCAGAAAGCCAACCTCAAGGCCCTCCAGACCGCCCTGGGAACAAAGTGAGCGACAAGTGACTTGGAGGACGGCATGACCAACGAGCCCGTCATCACCCTGCGCGGCGTACGCGCCGATCTGGGTTCGCGGCCCGTCCTCCGCGGGATCGACCTCACCGTGCGGCGCGGTGAGGTCGTCGCGCTGCTCGGCGCCAACGGCTCGGGCAAGTCGACGGCGATCCGCAGCGTGATCGGACAGGTGCCGATCGGCGCGGGCGAGATCGAGCTGTTCGGTACCCCCCGCAAGCGGTTCCGCGACTGGTCGCGCGTCGGGTACGTCCCGCAGCGGACGACGGCCGCCGGGGGCGTCCCCGCGACGGTCACCGAGGTCGTCTCCTCCGGCCGCCTCTCCCGCGCCCGCTTCGGCGTCCTGCGCAAGGCGGACCACGCGGCGGTGCGGCACGCCCTGGAACTCGTCGGCATGGCCGATCGTTCCAAGGACAACGTGGACGCGTTGTCGGGAGGCCAGCACCAGCGCGTCCTGATCGCCCGCGCCCTCGCCTCCGAGCCCGAGCTGCTGATCATGGACGAGCCGATGGCGGGCGTCGACCTCGCGAGCCAGGAAGTCCTGGCCCGGACGCTGAAGGACCAGGTCGCGGCGGGGACGACGGTCCTGCTCGTCCTGCACGAACTCGGGCCCCTGGAGCCGCTGATCGACCGCGCTGTCGTCCTGCGCGACGGCTGCGTCCAGCACGACGGCCCGCCCCCGCGCGCGCTCGGCCAGCACGCCCTCCCCGGTCACGACCACGTCCACCCCCACGAGCCCGAGCCGATGCGTACAGGACTGCTGAGCTGACATGGACCTCCTCGACTACGCCTTCATGCAGCGGGCCCTGCTCGCCGCCGTCCTCGTCGGCATCACCGCGCCCGCCGTCGGCATCTACCTCGTCCAGCGCCGCCAGGCCCTCATGGGCGACGGAATCGGCCATGTCGCGATGACCGGCGTCGGCCTCGGGTTCCTGCTCTCCTGGTCGCCGGTGTGGATGGCGACGCTCGTCTCCGTCCTCGGCGCGGTCCTCATGGAGTTGATCCGCTGGTACGGCAAGACGCGCGGCGACATCGCGCTGGCGATGCTGTTCTACGGCGGCATGGCGGGCGGTGTGATGTTCATCAACCTCGCGCCGACGGGCTCCAACGCGAACCTCACGTCGTACCTGTTCGGGTCCCTGTCGACGGTGTCGGAATCCGACGTGACCGCTATCTGCGTCCTCGCCGCGTTCGTCGTCCTCGTCACGCTGGGGCTGCGGCGGCAGTTGTTCGCCGTGAGCCAGGACGAGGAGTTCGCGCGGGTCACGGGGCTGCCGGTGCGGGCGTTGAACCTGCTGACAGCGGTCACCGCCGCCGTCACCGTCACCGTCGCGATGCGCGTCGTCGGGCTGCTGCTGGTCAGCGCGCTGATGGTCGTCCCCGTCGCCGCGGCGCAGCAGCTCAGCCGGAGTTTCGCGGCGACCTTCGCGATCGCCGTCGGGATCGGGGTGAGCGTGACCATCGGCGGGACGGTCACGTCGTACTACCAGGACGTGCCGCCCGGCGCGACGATCGTCCTGCTGACCATCGGCGCGTTCATCCTGCTGACGGGGGCCTCCGCGCCGCTGGCCAGGCGGCGTGCCCGCGCACACGCCCTCGCGCGGCCCGCCGGTGACCCTGCCGAGTGCGCGATTCCGGCCAGCCGGAAGGCGGACGACGGGGTCGGCGTCTGACCTGGCACATGCCGGGCTGGCACAATGGCCGGGCAGGTGTTCAGACGTTCAGGAGGCAACGGTGACGACCGCTGGACCGCCCGTGAAGGGCCGCTCCACCCGGCAGCGCGCCGCCGTGGCGGCGGCGCTCGACGAGGTCGACGAGTTCCGCAGCGCGCAGGAACTCCACGACATGCTCAAGCACAAGGGCGACTCGGTCGGCCTCACAACCGTTTACCGCACGTTGCAGAACCTCGCGGACGCCGGCGAGGTGGACGTCCTGCGCACGTCCGACGGCGAGTCCGTCTACCGCCGCTGCTCCACCGGCGACCACCATCACCACCTCGTGTGCAGAGTCTGCGGCAAGGCGGTCGAGGTGGAGGGGCCGGCGGTGGAGAAGTGGGCCGAGGCGATCGCGGCGGAGCACGGTTACGTCAACGTCGCGCACACGGTCGAGATCTTCGGCACGTGCGCGGAGTGCGCGGCGAATTAACGCCCGAAGCAGCGCTGCAACTCCGTGAAGTCGTAGAACTTACCGCCCTTCTCGACCGGCTCACAGCCCGCCTTGAAGGGCACCTCCCTCTCGTTGTAGAGCATCCGGACGAGGTACCGGGTGCCCTTCTCGTAGACGTCCCACTGGATGTTGGCGCCCAGGGGTGACACCTCGGCGCCCCTCCAGGGGTTGTTCTCGTAGGTGTACGACTCTCCCGGTGTCGCCGGCTTCGTGCTGCCCGGCAACCCCATCAGGGCGGCGAGGGGGATGAGCTCCTCGGCGTGGGTGAAGCGGAGTTCGGCGCCGAGGGTGGAGGTGCCGGACCTCTTGGCCTCGACCTGCTTGAAGAGGTCGTCCAGCAGAACGCCCGCCATCTTGTAGGTGATGTCGGAGTCGGAGAAGCCGGGACCCTTCTCGTAGAAGTCCTCGGCGTCGCTGAGGTAGCCGAACCAGGCGGCGTCCGTGCGGGAGATGTACCGGTCGAGACCCCAGCCCTCGCCTTGCGGGCTCTCCTGGACCATCGCGGGAGCGATGGCGTAGAGGTTGTAGACGGCTTCGGCGGCGGCGACCTGGTCCGGGGCCGAAAGGCCGTCCACGAAAGGCTTCTTGAAGAGCTTCCGCAGCACATCGGCCGCCGCCCGCCGCGTCTTCGGCTGGTCCGTGACGGACTTCAGCGTCGCCGCGAGCCGCTGGTCGTTCGCGAGGTAGTCCCGGTACGCCTTGCCGCCGGCCGACTTGTGGAAGTACAGGAGGTCCTTGTCAGTGCGGGTGGCACCGATGAGCGGCTTCAACGCCGGGTCCTTCGCGGCGAGTTCACCGGCGTACTCGTTCGCGCTGTCGATCGCGCGGCCCTGTCCCGAGCTGACGACGTCGATCTTCTCGCCCTTGGCGGCGATGGCCGCGAAGAGGGACGGCAGGCGGGCGGCCGTCCGGTCGGCGGTGTCGCGCAGTTCCTCGCGGCCACGCCCGCTGAGGTTGCCGTACCCGACCTTGGCCATCGCGGCGAGCAGGGCCGTCACCTTGGGCCCGAACTCCTCGCCCTTACGGGTGAGTTGACCGGCGTCGGAGGCCTTCTTCAGCAGGGCGAGGACCAGGTCGCCGTCCTCGCTGTCGGTGGCGGCGCGGGAGCCGTGGCGGGAGACGTTCTCGGTGAAGACGGGGACGAACCCGGCGGGGGCCTTGCTGTAGGACGCCGGGTTCTGCCGCGGGCCGTAGGGCGCTTTCGTGCCGTAGCTGTCGAGGTGCGCGGGCTGCCGGCAGGCCGCCGCGGCCTGGGCGGCGGGGGCGGCGGCGACCAGCAGGGCGCACAGGGCCGCGAGGGAGGGGGTTACGGACTTCATGGGCGGATCGTCGCGAAATGACGTGAACCCCCGCCCGGCGAAGGAGTGAACCCCCGGTGACTACGAGGTGGCTTCGGTGGGCCGGCCCTTCATGTCCGCCTCCATCGCGATCAGTTGCTCGTTCGGGATCGCTCCCCCGAACCGGCGGTCCCTGGAGGCGAATTCGACGCACGCCCGCCACAGGTCACGGCGGTCGAAGTCGGGCCACAGGACATCCTGGAAGACCATCTCGGCGTAAGCGCTCTGCCAGATCAGGTAGTTGGAGGTGCGCTGCTCGCCGCTGGGGCGCAGGAAGAGGTCGACGTCCGGCATGTCCGGGTAGTAGAGGTACTTCGCGAGGGTCTTCTCGCTGACCTTGGAGGGGTCCAGCTTCCCGGACTTGACGTCCTCGGCGAGGGCCTTGGCCGCGTCGGCGATCTCGGCGCGTCCACCGTAGTTCATGCAGAAGTAGAGGGTCAGCTTGTCGTTGCCCTTGGTCTGCTCCTGGGCGATCTGCAACTCCTGGGCAACCGATTTCCACAGCTTGGGCATCCGGCCCACCCAGCGCACCCGGATGCCGAGGGCGTCGAGCTGGTCGCGGCTCTTGCGGATGAAGTCGCGGTTGAAGTTCATCAGGAAGCGGACCTCGTCGGGCGAGCGCTTCCAGTTCTCGGTGGAGAACGCGTACAGCGAGATGTTCTTCACACCCATCTCGACGGCGCCCTGGAGGACGTCGAGGACCTGCTCGGCGCCGACCTTGTGGCCCTCCGTGCGGGGCAGCCCGCGCTCCTTGGCCCAGCGGCCGTTGCCGTCCATGACGATCGCCACGTGCTCCGGCACCAGCTCGCCGGGGAGCTTCGGCGGGCGGGCGCCGGAGGGGTGCGGCTCCGGCGTCTGGTACTCGCGCCGCTGACGCCCCAGAATCCCGCGTACGACCATGTCCTTCTCGTCTCCCTAGCTTTTTTCCACGTACCTGAGCGAGCGCAGCCCCCGCTCCAGGTGCCAGTGCAGATACGCGGACACGAGCCCGCTGCCCTCGCGGACGTGCCGGGCCTCCGCGCTGTCCGCCGTCTCCCAGTCTCCCGTAAGGAGCGCGCCCAGGAGGACCAGTGTCTGCGGCGAGGGTACGACGCTGCCGGGGACGCGGCAGTCGACGCAGATGGAGCCGCCGGAGGCGACGGAGAAGAAGCGGTTGGGGCCGGCCAGCCCGCACTTCGCGCAGTCGCCGAAACTCGGTGCGTAACCGTTCACCGCGAGTGAGCGCAGCAGGAACGCGTCGAGGACGAGGTGGGGGGCGTGCTCACCCCTGGCCAGCGTCCTGAGCGCGCCCACCAGCAGCAGGTACTGCTGCACCGCCGGCTCCCCCTCGTGGTCCGTGAACCGCTCGGCCGTCTCCAGCATGGCCGTCCCGGCGGTGTACCGCGCGTAGTCACTCACGATGCCACCACCGTACGGCGCGATCGTCTCGCTCTGCGTGCACAACGGCAGCCCCCGGCCGACCAGTTCGCTGCCCCGCGTGAAGAACTGCACATCGACATGCGAGAACGGCTCCAGCCGCGCCCCGAACTTCGACTTCGTCCGCCGCACGCCCCGCGCGACGGCACGCACCCGGCCGTGGCCTCGGGTGAGCAGGCTGATGATCCGGTCCGCTTCGCCCAGCTTCTGGGTGCGCAGGACGATGCCGTCGTCGCGGAACAGGCTCATGGGGTCATTCTCGCACCGGAGGACAGGGGGTCGGGTGGGGCGGGGCTTTCGGCGGGGGGTGTCCTCGGGGAGCGACTCGGCGAGCCGCACGGCGTCGTCAGGCGGTCACACCCCGGACCTCACCGAACCGCCGCACGTACCGGCTCTGCCAAGGCGTCTCGACGGCCCGGCGGTGATAGTTCCGGCGCACGAACTCCACGGCCTCCTCCGCCGGAACCCCGTCCAGCACGGCCAGACACGCCAGCGCCGTCCCCGTACGCCCCCGGCCGCCCCCACAGGCCACCTCGACCCGCTCCTCGCCCGCCCGGCGCCACACCTCCGCGAGGGCCTCGCGGGCGTCCTCCCGGTCCTTCGGGAGGCGGAAGTCGGGCCAGTGGAGCCAGCGGGAGGGCCAGTCGGCGGGTGGGGGCGGGCTGCCGAGGAGGTAGAGGCCGTACGCGGGGGCGTTCTCCGGCGCCGGGTGACGTAACCCCCGTCCCCGCACCCGCCGCCCCGACGGCAGCTCCAGCACACCCGGTTCGTCTTTCTCCCAGATCTCCATCTGGGCATTCTCCACGCCGGGGGCAACCGGTTCAGGGGGACTCGTGGCCGTAATACCCCTAGACGAGTCTTTCCGAATGCCTGCGGGTACGAAGAGAGGGTGTTCATGATCGTTTGTGACGACGAACTTGAACACCCTCGTGACCGCACTGTACGTGAAGATCGAC
>NZ_JBTYMC010000201.1:0-12527 GCF_054880855.1 Streptomyces sp. S6
CCGCTGGCGTACTACGGCGCCCGGTACAACATCGACCTGGACCTGATCACCCGGGGTTCCGGGTTCGGGTACTCCGGCGCCTCCCCGGAGGGCCCCAAGTCCGGGCGTGGCGCGTCCGCGCGCGGGGGAGCGAAGGGCGGCCCGAAGCAGTCCACGGGCAGCGGTCGCGGACGCTGGGCCCCGGCGACCTCGCGCGAGTACGACGCCCGCGCGGAGGAGCGCAACCGGGAGCGGTACGCCGGGAAGAAGGACGTCAAGCTCCCGAAGACGTTCCCGGGTGCCGAGCAGGAGGGCGAGCGGCTCCAGAAGGTGCTGGCGCGCGCGGGCTACGGCTCCCGGCGGGCCTGCGAGGAGCTGATCGAGCAGGCGCGTGTGGAGGTCAACGGCGAGATCGTCCTGGAGCAGGGCAAGCGCGTCGACACCGAGAAGGACGAGGTCCGTGTCGACGGGCTGACGGTCGCGACGCAGTCGTACCAGTTCTTCTCGCTGAACAAGCCGGCCGGTGTCGTCTCCACGATGGAGGACAACGAGGGCCGGCAGTGCCTCGGGGACTACGTCACCAACCGGGAGACGCGGCTGTTCCACGTGGGGCGGCTCGACACCGAGACCGAGGGCGTCATCCTGCTCACCAACCACGGTGAACTGGCGCACCGCCTGACCCACCCCCGGTACGGCGTGAAGAAGGTCTACCTCGCGCACATCGTCGGCCCGATCCCGCGCGACCTGGGCAAGCGGCTCAAGGACGGCATCGAGCTGGAGGACGGGTACGCGCGCGCCGACCACTTCCGGGTCGTCGAGCAGACCGGCAAGAACTACCTGGTCGAGGTGACGCTCCACGAGGGCCGCAAGCACATCGTGCGGCGCATGCTGGCCGAGGCGGGCTTCCCGGTGGACAAGCTGGTGCGGGTCGCGTTCGGCCCGATCACCCTCGGCGACCAGAAGTCGGGGTGGCTGCGGCGGCTGTCGAACACCGAGGTGGGCATGCTGATGCAGGAGGTCGAGCTCTAGAAGGCGGCTGTACGGCTCTGTGGCGGCCGGTCCCGGGCTCTCCGGGGCCGGCCGTCGTCGTGCGCGGGAAAGGGGCTCCTGGGGGCGCTGAGGGGCTTGCGGGGGAGCGGGGACGGGTTTATGGTCGAGGTGACCATAAATCTGGGCGGGCGGGGGCGGGTGTGGACGGCTACGACAAGCACGCGTACGAACCCTTCGCCGTGACCGTCGACCTCGCCGTGTTCACCCTGCGTGCGGGCGCCCTGCACGTCCTGCTCGTCGAACGCGGCCGGGAGCCGTACGCCGGAAAGTGGGCGCTGCCCGGCGGGTTCGTGCTGCCCGAGGAGTCCGCCGAGACCGCCGCCCGGCGCGAACTCGCCGAGGAGACCGGGCTCGGCGAGGCCACCGGGCTGCACCTGGAGCAGCTGCGCACCTACAGCGAGCCCGGCCGCGACCCCCGGATGCGCGTCGTCTCCGTCGCCTTCGCCGCCCTCCTGCCCGACGGGCCCGAACCCCACGGCGGGGGCGACGCCGCGCAGGCGCGCTGGACGCCGTACGACGAGGCCGGGCCGCTCGCCTTCGACCACGCCCGCATCCTGGCGGACGCGCGCGAGCGCGTGGGCGCCAAGTTCGAGTACACCTGCCTCGCCACCGCCTTCTGCCCGCCCGAGTTCACCCTCGGGGAACTCCAGCAGGTCTACGAGACCGTCTGGGGCGCCGGCCTCGACCGGCCCAACTTCCGCCGCAAGGTCCTCGCCACCCCCGGCTTCGTCGAGCCCGCCCCCACCGGGGCCGCCCGGCTCACCGGAGGGCGCGGCAAACCCGCCGCCCTGTACCGCGCGGGGACGGCCACCGCTCTCCACCCGCCGCTCGTCCGGCCCTCCACAGAAGGACGCCCCTCATGAGTTCTACGACCACGGTGCGCAAGCGCGCCGCCACAGGGGCCCTCGTGGGACTCGCCCTGGGAGACGCGCTCGGGTTCCCCACCGAGTTCAACGACGTGCCGCAGATCGAGGCCAAGTGCGGGCCCTGGCGGCAGATGGCGCTGCCCGCGCGGGCGATCGTCTCCGACGACACGCAGATGACGCTGGCGCTCGCGCGGGGGCTGCGGTCCGCGATGGACCGGGGGGTGCTCGGGCCGCTGCGGCTGGAGCGCCCGGTGCGCGAGGAGTTCGTGAACTGGTACCACTCGCCGGAGAACAACCGGGCCCCCGGAGGGACGTGCCTGAGGGCGTGCGAGCTGCTGAACGACCCCGACCGGCTCTGGCAGGACGCCAGCCAGATGGGGTCCAAGGGGTGCGGCGCCAACATGCGGGTCGCGCCGATCGGGCTCGCTCCCGGGCTGAGCGACGAGCAGCGCGCGGGGGCCGCGCAACTCCAGGCCGCCCTGACGCACGGGCACCCGACCGGGCTCACCGCCGCCGACCTCACCGCCCACGCGGTACGGCTCCTCGCGCAGGGCACCCGGCCCGCCGCGCTGATCGGCCACCTGCGCGCGTACGCGCTGGCCAACCGGACCCGCTACCACCAGGCGTGGCTCGGTGACCTGTGGCGGCGCGGTCAGGACCCGGACGCCGGGCACTACATCACGCGCGGGTGGGACGAGTGCCTCGCCGTCCTGGACCGCCTCGAAGCGGCCCTCGTGGAGCCCGACCCGGAAGCCGACCCCTGCCTCGCCACCGGCGCCGGCTGGATCGCCGAGGAGGCCCTCGCCACCGGCCTCCTGTGCTTCCTGCTCTTCCCGGACGAACCGGTGACGGCCCTGCGCCGCGCGGCCTGCTCCTCCGGGGACTCCGACTCCATCGCCTGCCTCACCGGCGCCTTCGCGGGCGCGTACGCGGGTGCGGACGCCTGGCCGAGCGAATGGGCGGACCGGATCGAGTACGGGAGTGAACTGGTGACGCTGGGGGCGCTGTGGGACTGATGCCGGGACTGCTGCCGGAACTGCTGCCGGGACTGATGTGCGGGCTCACACCAGGGTGATCGTGTCGCCCTTCACCGTGATCTCCTTCGCGGGGAGGGGACGGGGGGCCGGGCCGCCCTTCACCGCGCCGTCGGCGATGCTGAACATGCTCTGGTGGCAGGGACAGTGGATGGTGCCGTCGGTGACGGTGGCGACGGTGCAGCCCTGGTGCGTGCAGACGGCGGAGAAGGCCTTGAACTCACCCTTCACGGGCTGGGTGACGACCACCTTCTGATCCGTGAAGATCTTGCCGCCGCCCACCGGGATGTCCGAGGTCTTCGCGAGGTCGGTCGCGCCGGGGGTGCTGCCCGAGGAGGAGCCGCCGTCACCGTCGCCGGAGCCACCACAGGCTGTCGTGAGCGCCACCGCGCTCGTCGTCATCAGGGACGTCAGGAGGACCGTGCGGCGGGTCGCGGGGAGCGTCATGGGCGTCATCCTGGCACCGGAGGGCGGCAACGAGAAGGAAGCGGGACGGAGTGGCACAAAGGTGCCGGACGTCTCAGGGGGCGGGCGGACGAGCCGTTGTCAGTGGGGCTGATTACGCTGGACGGTCCAGAGTGCGGTGGAGCAGCGAGGAGCGGTGGCGTGGCGGTACGAGCGGTCCGGGGGGCCGTCCAGTCGGACGGGGACGACGCCGGGGAGACGGGTCGGCTGGTCTGCGAGCCGCTGGGCACGGAGGTCGCCCGGTGAGGACCGCGCTCGTCATCGGGACCGGGCTGATCGGGACGTCCGTCGCCCTCGCTCTCGTCCAGCGCGGGGTCGTCGTCCACCTCGCGGACCACGATCCGGAGCAGGCGCGGACGGCCGCGGCGCTGGGCGCCGGGACCGACGAGGCGCCGGACGGCCCCGTCGACCTCGCCGTCGTCGCCGCGCCGCCCGCGCATGTCGCCGGGGTCCTCGCGGACGTCATGCGGCGGAAGGCCGCGTACGGCTATCTCGACGTCGCCAGCGTCAAGGGCGGGCCCCGGCGGGAGCTGGAGGGGCTCGGGCTGGACCTCTCGCGGTACCTCGGGACGCATCCCATGTCCGGGCGGGAGAAGTCCGGGCCGCTGGCCGCGTCCGCCGAGCTGTTCGAGGGGCGGCCGTGGGTGCTGACGCCCACGCGCGACACCGACACGGAGGTGTTGAACCTCGCGCTGGAGCTGGTGTCGCACTGCCGGGCCGTGCCGGTCGTCATGGACGCCGACGCGCACGACCGGGCGGTCGCGCTCGTCTCGCACATGCCTCATCTGGTGTCCAGTCTCGTCGCCGCGCGGCTGGAGCATGCCGAGGAGTCGGCCGTGCGGCTGTCCGGCGGGGGGATCCGGGACGTCACGCGGATCGCCGCGTCCGACCCCCGGATGTGGATCGACATCCTGTCCGCGAACCCCGGACCGGTGGCGGAGCTGCTGTCGGACGTCGCCGCGGATCTCGACGAGACCGTGCGGGCGCTGCGAGCGCTGGAGTCCGGGGACGAGGAGAAGCGGCAGATCGGGGCGGCCGGGATCGAGGACGTGCTGCGGCGGGGGAACGCCGGGCAGGTGCGGGTGCCGGGGAAGCACGGGTCCGCGCCTCGGGTGTACGAGGTCGTGGCCGTGCTGATCGACGACCAGCCGGGGCAGCTCGCCCGGATCTTCGCGGACGCCGGGCGGGCGGGGGTCAACGTCGAGGACGTGCGGATCGAGCATGCGACGGGGCAGCAGGCGGGGCTCGTGCAGCTGATGGTCGAGCCGAAGGCCGCGCCACTGCTGTCGGCGGCGCTTCGGGAGCGGGGCTGGTCGGTACGGCAGTAGGTTCTCGCCCGACGCCGGACGGGCTGATGGTGCGCACCCAGTAACCTTGTGCGGGGCGTTCTTGTCGCCCCCTGTCCCCACCACCACGCACCAGGAAGGTGTCTCCCCGTGGAAAACGGCGCCGCCCAGCCCGTGATCGTCGCTATCGACGGTCCCTCCGGCACCGGGAAGTCGAGCACGTCGAAGGCTGTGGCCGGGGAGCTCGGGCTGAGTTTTCTGGACACGGGGGCCCAGTACCGGGCGATCACGTGGTGGATGGTGAACAACGGGATCGACCTCGACGATCCGTCGGCGATCGCGGCTGTGGCCGGGAAGGCGGAGATCGTTTCGGGGACCGACCCGTCCGCGCCGACCATTCATGTCGACGGGGTGGATGTCGCCGGGCCGATCCGGACGCAGGACGTGACGTCCAAGGTCAGCGCGGTGAGCGCGGTGCCCGAGGTACGGGCGCGGATCACCGAGTTGCAGCGGTCCATCGCGGCGGGCGCCGAGAAGGGGATCGTCGTCGAGGGGCGGGACATCGGGACGACGGTGCTGCCGGACGCCGATCTGAAGATCTTCCTCACCGCGTCCGCCGAGGCGCGTGCCGCACGGCGCAGCGGGGAACTGGGGCAGGGCGCCGATGTCGCGGCGACGCGCGAGGCGCTGATCAAGCGGGACGCGGCGGACTCCAGCCGCAAGACCTCGCCGCTCGCGAAGGCGGCCGACGCCGTCGAGGTGGACACCACCGAGCTGACGTTGGCACAGGTCATCGAGTGTGTTGTGAGCCTCGTCGAGGAGAAGCGGGCCGGGAAGTGAGTACCCCTTCCAAGACCGCGCCCGCCAAGGCCGAGGTGCCCTCGGAGAGAGGCGCCGAGGTCGGGCGGCGGATCGGCGTCGGCCTGATGTACGGGCTGTGGAAGCCCCGGGTGCTCGGCGCGTGGCGGGTCCCGGCCAGCGGGCCGGTGATCTTCGCCGTCAACCACTCGCACAACATCGACGGACCGATGGTGATGGGCGTCGCGCCCCGGCCGACGCACTTCCTGATCAAGAAGGAAGCGTTCGTCGGCCCCCTCGACCCCTTCCTCCTGCGCATCGGCCAGCTCAAGGTGGACCGCGAGTCGACCGACCGGAACGCCGTCACGCAGGCCGTCAGTGTCCTGGAGAACGGCGGCGTCCTCGGGATCTTCCCCGAGGGCAGCCGGGGCGAGGGCGACTTCGCGGCGCTGCGCGCGGGCCTCGCCTACTTCGCCGTCCGCGGGAACGCCCCCATCGTCCCCGTGGCCGTCCTGGGAAGTTCCGAGCGGCAGGGACGGTTGCTCAAGGGGCTGCCCCCGCTGCGCTCCCGTGTCGACGTCGTCTTCGGCGACCCCTTCGACGCGAGCGACGGCACCGGCCGCCGCACCCGCAAGGCCCTCGACGAGGCCACCGAACGCATCCAGAAGCAGCTCACCGCGCACCTGGAAAACGCCAAGCGGCTCACCGGACGCTAGGCGACACTTAGTAGTGGATCAGCCCAAACAAGGCGTCCACCGATCACCACGATGAACGAGGTACGGAACTTCATGAACGACGACAACCACTCCGAGTACGAACACGGAGCGCTCGGCGACGCCGAGTACGCGCAGTTCATGGAGCTTGCCGCGGAAGAGGGCTTCGACGTCGAGGACGTCGAAGGGGCCATCGAGGAGGCCGGGCACGGGCCGCTGCCGGTGCTGGCCGTGGTCGGGCGGCCGAACGTCGGCAAGTCGACGCTCGTCAACCGGATCATCGGCCGCCGCGAGGCCGTCGTCGAGGACAAGCCGGGGGTGACCCGCGACCGGGTCACCTACGAGGCCGAGTGGGCCGGGCGGCGCTTCAAGGTCGTCGACACCGGCGGCTGGGAGCAGGACGTCCTCGGGATCGACGCGTCGGTGGCCGCGCAGGCCGAGTACGCGATCGAGGCGGCCGACGCCGTCGTCTTCGTCGTGGACGCCAAGGTCGGCGCGACGGACACCGACGAGGCCGTCGTCCGGCTGCTGCGCAAGGCCGGGAAACCGGTTGTGCTGTGCGCCAACAAGGTGGACGGGCAGAGCGGCGAGGCGGACGCCGCGTACCTGTGGTCGCTGGGCCTCGGGGAGCCGCACCCCGTCTCCGCGCTGCACGGCCGGGGCACCGGCGACATGCTGGACTCCGTCCTGGAGGCGCTCCCGGAGGCGCCGGAGCAGTCCTTCGGCACCGCTGTCGGCGGTCCCCGGCGGATCGCGCTGATCGGCCGCCCGAACGTCGGCAAGTCCTCGCTGCTGAACAAGGTGGCGAACGAGGAGCGCGTCGTCGTCAACGAGATCGCCGGCACCACCCGGGACCCGGTCGACGAGCTGATCGAACTCGGCGGCGTCGTCTGGAAGTTCGTCGACACGGCCGGTATCCGCAAGCGGGTCCACCTCCAGCAGGGCGCCGACTACTACGCCTCGCTGCGCACCGCCGCCGCCGTCGAGAAGGCCGAGGTGGCCGTCATCCTGATCGACGCCGCCGAGTCCATCTCCGTGCAGGACCAGCGGATCGTCACCATGGCCGTCGAGGCCGGGCGTGCCATCGTCGTCGCCTACAACAAGTGGGACACGCTCGACGAGGAGCGGCGTTACTACCTGGAGCGGGAGATCGAGACGGAGCTGGGGCAGGTCGCGTGGGCGCCGCGCGTCAACGTCTCGGCGCGTACCGGGCGGCACATGGAGAAGCTGGTCCCCGCGATCGAGACGGCCCTCGCGGGCTGGGAGACGCGCGTGCCGACCGGGCGGCTGAACGCCTTCCTCGGCGAGCTGGTCTCCGCGCACCCGCACCCGGTCCGCGGCGGCAAGCAGCCCCGCATCCTGTTCGGCACCCAGGCCGGCACCAAGCCGCCGCGCTTCGTGCTCTTCGCGTCCGGCTTCATCGAGGCGGGCTACCGCCGCTTCATCGAGCGCCGCCTGCGCGAGGAGTTCGGCTTCGAGGGCACGCCGATCCATATCTCGGTGCGGGTGCGGGAGAAGCGCGGCAAGAAGAAGTAGAGAACGGTTGCAGCACGAAGGGCGGCTCCCCTCGGTTCGTCGAGAGGGGAGCCGCCCTTTCGTGTGTGCTCAGTACCCCCTGCGCGGCCCCGGAGGCAGCGCCGCCGGGATGTGCTGCATCCCCGAGTACTGGTACGACGGCTGCTGCTGGCCCAGCGTCCCCACGCGCTGCCACTGCCCCTGCTGCCGTGCGCTCTGGGCGCCCGCGCTGTAGGCGCTGTAGGAGCCGCTGTACGACCCCGCGTAGCCCCCGCTGTACCCGCCGCCGTGCTGTCCGGGCCCGCCCCCGAACGCCGTGAACCCCAGCTCCTCCTCCCCGCTCCGGTCGCCCGGCAGCGCCCGGAAGGACTTGACGTACTCGGCGTAGAGCGCGTCGTAGATCGGGGTGGCCGGCTGCGTGTCCTGTCCGGGGCGGGCGGACGGGATCGCGGTGTAGGACGGCGTGTAGGACGGCCACAGGGAGGTGTCGTATGTGTGCACGTAGGACCAAACGACCCGGACGGGCAAGGGATGCGGTGGGAGAGGTGTGAGCGGGGTGAGGCTCAGGTGCCCGCGAGAGGCAGCGCCGCCGCCACCAACTGGCCGTTCGCGGCGGCCTTGTCGAGCGCGTCGCGCAGGAGGTCCTCGCGGGGCTGACGGCCGATGGAACCGACCGGCGCCGCGAACATCAGCACCTGCTGGTGCTTGTTGGCGGCGGCCCGCCAGCCGTCGGTGACCTGGAGCGGCTGGTGCGCCTGCCACCAGGCCGCCGGCTGGGCGCCGTTGGGACCCGGCTGGAGGATCGCGTGCAGTTGGCCGACGGCGAGCAGCACCGACCAGCCGTGCCGCACCGGCGGCACCTCGCCGAGCCCCGCCACCGGCAGGAAACCCTGCTCGATCAGGAGCGGCAGGAAGTCGTCCCCCGGGCCCTGTGAGCCGGGGCGCGCGATCGGGCCGGTCGGCTCGACGACGAGCGCGGGGTGCAACTCCCCGGCGATCAGGACGAGTCCGCTCGTCACCCCGAGGACGGCCTGCTCCGGCCCGGACCTCGCGGGCTCGGCGGCGCTGCCGTTGATGGACCGGACGGCGCCCTGGAGCTGCTCCTCGGTCACCTGGACGACCTGCGAGGGCAGACAGCCGGCGTGGGCGAAGGCGAGGACGGCGGTCTCGTCCCCGATGAACAGGACGGTGCTGGTGCGCTCGCGCTCGGAGTCGCCCGGGGTGCGGCAGGACGTGCAGTCGTAGCTGCCGGGGGCGTTGTCTCCGGTGAGCAGCCGGTCGGCTTCTTCGTCGCCGATCTCGGTGCGTACCTCGTCGCTGACGTCGAGCATGCGCGGCACGGTGGCTCCCTCGGGATGCGGTGCCGGGGTGGGTCCCCGGCTCATTCAGACTCAACGGGCGACCTGTGGTGGGAGTCACGCACCTTCGAGGACTGAACGGGGTTGCCGTACAGGGTCGGTCACTTTGGGCTTCTGTTCGGACACTCACGGTCAAGTAACGGGTGGGTCACGGGCGTTGGCTCCGTGAGGTGACTCACAGGGCGCTCTGGTTCATGGTCGACAAATACCGACATGACGGGATGTCAAGGCCGTTCAATCGAATTTGTTACCTACGGTAACCCTTAACTGGCCTGCGGAAACAGGCAGTTGGTTGCTAACGGCTCGTCAGGGCTCCTAGATTCCTCCGCCGGTGCACCGAGCACCATCCGGGATCCGTACGCCGGCCGCGCTGGGACAGACAGCGCGCCGAAGCATCACGTCGGCGCACGGGGGGCGGAACGCGATATCGACGTCCAGACGTGGATAGCGTCCCGCTCGTCAGGGGGAACCGGGTCCGTAGAGAGGGAACTTCATGTCCGAGTGTGCCGATAACACCCGCCGCGTCCGCACGACCGCTGTCCTCGCGGGGGCAGCGCTTCTCGCCCCCCTCGGTCTGCTGGCCATGAGCGGCAACGCCGCCGCGGCCGACAGCGGGGTGTGGGACCGGATCGCCAAGTGCGAGAGCGGCGGCGACTGGCACATCAACACCGGCAACGGCTACTACGGGGGCTTGCAGTTCTCCGCCTCCACCTGGCGCGCGTACGGCGGCACCGCGTACGCGTCGACGGCCGACCAGGCCTCCAGGGCGCAGCAGATCGCCGTCGCCGCCAAGGTCCAGGCCGGACAGGGCTGGGGGGCCTGGCCCGTGTGCTCGGGGCGGGCCGGGGCCTATGGCAGTGCGCCGGCCGGCTCCGGGGCGGGGAGCGGGGCTTCGGGCTCCGGGTCGTCCGGGTCCGGGTCGGTCAAGAAGTACAAGAGCGACAGCTCGTACAAGAGTGGCGCGGCCAGGAAGAACGGGTCCTCGAACCGGAGCTCGGGCACCTCGGGCACCAACTCGGCGCCGGGGCGCTCCTCGGAGCACGCCGCGCGCGGGACCGTCCGTGCGACGCCGGGGGCGAACTACACCGTCCGCGCGGGGGACACGCTCAGCGCGATCGCCGAGCGGAGCGGCACGACGTGGGGGCGCCTGTACTCGGCCAACAAGGCCGTCATCGGGGGGAACCCCGACCTGATCATGCCCGGGCAGCGGCTGCTCGTCTGAGCCGTCCGCCTGTCCGGGGGCTGGGCCCCATCCGGTGCGCCGACCGGGTGGGGCCCCCGCCGTGTCCGGCACGGCTGGGTGAGGGGCCGGGGGGCGGTGTCTACGGTGACGCGATGGTTCTTGTCGCGTCCTTGCTGGTGGCGTTGCTGCCGTTGACCGCTGTCGGTGCTTCCGTGGGGGCTGCCTCGGGGGCTCCGCCGCCTCCCTCGCCCGGACCCGCGCAGGCGCCCGTGTCGTACGCCTGCGCTCGGGACGGGTGGCCCTGGTCCTGTGTCGCCGAGTGTGAGAGCGGGGGGCGTTGGGACGCGAACACCGGTAACGGGTATTACGGGGGGCTTCAGTTCTGGGCGGCCACCTGGAAGGAGTTCGGCGGGCTCGGGTACGCGCCGCGCGCGGATCTCGCGACGCGGGAGCAGCAGATCGCCGTCGCGCAGGAGGTGTTGGCCGTGCAGGGGTGGGAGGCGTGGCCGGAGTGTTCCGCGCGGTACCGGCTGAAGGGGCGGATGCACACCGTGAAGTCCGGCGACACGCTCTCCGGGATCGCCGCCAAGTACCGGATCAAGGGCGGGTGGCGGGCGTTGTACCGGGCCAACGAGGAGGTCGTGGGGCCGTATCCGGACCGGCTCAACCTCGGCACGCTGCTGGTGCTGCCGGAGGCGGGGGGCCGGGCGGTCCCGCCGGGCGCCTTCGGGCCGCCGCTGCGGGAGGGGCTGACGTAGGTGCCGTTTCGATCTCGCTGTGGGCCAAGTGCCTTTTGCCGGGCGGCCGTTGGCATGCAAGATGCCTTCGAACAGTCAATCGACGTCCACACTTGGTGGTGCATCAGATGGCCCTCCGGAACAGCACCCGGCGCACTGCGGGAGCGGCTGCCGCCGTCGTCCTCCTCCTCGTCCTCTCCGCGTGCGGTGGCGATGACAAGCAGAACCGCGCGACACCGGCCCCGTCCCCGTCGGCGACCCGCCCCACAGCCCCCGCGGACACCGCCGCCGCCGAACAGGCCATCCGCACCGGCTGGACCAAGTTCTTCGACCCCCGGACCACCGGCAAGCAGAGACAGGCCCTCCTGGAGAACGGCCGACTCCTCGCCGGCGCCCTCCAGACCTACAACGCGGACACCGCGGCCCAGGGGAGCATCGAGATCAAGAAGATCACCTTCAACTCGGCGAAGCGGGCCACCGTCACCTACACCCTGGCCGGCGCCCCGAAGGACCGCACCGGCACGTCTGTCGAGCAGGCCGGCATCTGGAAGATCTCCGCCGGGACACTGTGCGGACTCCCGAAGCCGACGAGCGGGCCGACTTCGGCGGGGGCGCCGGTGTGTTGAGGCGGGGGTGACGGGCCCTGTCGGGGACGGGGCGGGGTTCGGGCCGAGGGCGGGTCGGTTGGGTGTGTGGGGTGCCGTGTGAGCGGCGGACTGGTCGGCGTGCGTGCCGGGCCGGTGGGCCGGTTCCGTGTGGGTGGGCCGGGTGCACAGTGCGGGTCGGACCGGGACGCCGGCCGGCCACGTAATCGCGAGCAGCCGCGACGCCTCACCGACGGAGGTGCGGCCCTCTTGCTGTGGCCGTCAGGCCCTGTGCCCTCCGGTCTTCGCCTCTCCGCCTCCGCCGAGGTCGGTGTGAAGTGGGTGTGTATTTCTTATGGGGTGTCAGGTCGGGGCGGGGAATGCGGTGGAGGGTCGGGAAACGAATGCGGGGGCGGGAATTGACGGGATTTCTCGGAGGCGGCGGGGGTTGCAGGAATTGCGTTCGAATATGGCTGGAACCGCTCGTATGTGTGACAGGTACGGGCCGAAACACGGTGCGTGATCCTGTGACTGAAGCGTGACCAGAAGTGGGAACTCGGGGTTCACGCGGGGCGATCGACGGGCCTAGCGTGGCGGTATGGCACCGATTCCCGCTCCCGCAGAGGAGCCCCAGGACAGCCCGGAGGACTACGTCGGACTCGACGCCGTGGACGCCGAAGAGCGGGCCAGGCAACGGGGGTGGTCGTCCGTCAGGACCCTCCCGCCCGGTGCGATCATCACCATGGAGTACCGGGTGGGCCGCCTCAACTTCGAGGTCCGCGAGGGACAGGTGGCCCGCGCCTGGAAGGGCTGAGAGACGGTACGACGACGGCGCCGGCCCCATGTGCGGAACAGGGGGCCGGCGCCGTCGTCGTCAGGAGCCCGGTCGTGCGTACCGTGTGCTCACGTGCCGGGACGCGCCGCCGAGGCCGGTGTCCCGCGCGGCAGGCGGTCGGCGT
>NZ_JBTYMC010000202.1:0-12526 GCF_054880855.1 Streptomyces sp. S6
CCCGACGCCGAGGCGAAGCCGCCGGAGCCGGCCCCCGGGGCGGCGGCAGCCGGGCGCGCGACTCCGGAACCCACCCCGAAGCCCCCGGCCTCACCCTCTGCCGACCCCGACCCCGACCCCGACCCCGACCCCGACCCCGCTTCCGGCGAGGACGACACCCCCACCGACCCAGGAGGCCCGCAGTGAACGACGCGCTCGACGTCACCCTGCGACTCCTGATCGTCTTCGTCGTCTTCCTCACCTTCCCCCTGCTGATCGGCCAGACGGAACACAAGGTCATGGCCCACATGCAGGGCCGCCTCGGACCGATGTACGCCGGCGGCTTCCACGGCTGGGCCCAACTCGTCGCGGACGGCGTGAAGTTCGCGCAGAAGGAGGACATCGTCCCGGCGGGCGCGGACCGCCGTGTCTTCCAGCTCGCCCCGGCCGTCGCCCTCCTGCCGTACCTCCTCGTCCTGCTCGCGATCCCGATCGGCCCGGGGGAGGGCGCCGTCGGCCAGGTCCTGGACGCGGGCGTCTTCTTCGCCCTGGCCGTGATGGGTGTCGGAGTCCTCGGCTCCCTCATGGCCGGCTGGGCCAGCGCCAACAAGTTCTCCCTCCTCGGCGGCCTGCGCACCGCCGCCCAGCTCCTCGCCTACGAACTCCCGATGCTCCTCGCCGCCGCCTCCGTCGCGATGGCGGCCGGCACGGTCTCCCTCCCCGGCATCCTCGACGCTTTCGAGTGGTGGTGGCTGCCCTGGCAGCTCGTCGGCGCGATCGTCTTCTTCGTCGCCGGACTCGCCGAACTCCAGCGCCCGCCCTTCGACATGCCCGTCGCCGACTCGGAGATCATCTTCGGCGCGTACACCGAGTACACCGGCCTGCGCTTCGCCCTCTTCCTGCTCGCCGAGTACGCCGGGATCGTCGTCCTGTGCGGCCTCACCACCGTCCTCTTCCTCGGCGGCTGGCACGGCCCCTGGGGCGCCGACGGCCTCGGCTGGGTCTGGACCCTGCTGAAGACGGCCCTCCTCGCGTTCGTCGTGATCTGGCTCCGCGTCACCTACCCCCGCCTGCGCGAGGACCAGCTCCAGAAGCTCTCCTGGACCCTCCTCGTCCCCCTCTCCCTCGCCCAGATCGCCCTCACCGGCGTCGTCAAGGTGGTGATCTCCTAGTGCCTCCGCTTCCCGGCTCCGGCCTGGCCAAGGGCCTGGCCGTCACCCTCCGCACGATGACCCGCAGGTCCGTCACCGAGCAGTACCCCGACACCCAGCCCGAACTCCCGCCCCGCACCCGCGGCGTCATCGGCCTGTTCGAGGAGAACTGCACGGTCTGCATGCTCTGCGCCCGCGAGTGCCCCGACTGGTGCATCTACATCGACTCCCACAAGGAGACGGTCCCGCCCGCCGCCCCCGGTGGCCGTGAGCGCAGCCGCAACGTCCTCGACCGGTTCGCCATCGACTTCTCCCTCTGCATGTACTGCGGCATCTGCATCGAGGTCTGCCCTTTCGACGCCCTCTTCTGGTCCCCCGAGTTCGAGTACGCCGAGACCGACATCCGCGACCTCACCCACGAGCGCGACAAACTCCGCGAGTGGATGTGGACCGTCCCCGCCCCACCCCCTCTCGACCCCGGCGCCGAAGAACCCAAGGAACTGACGGCGGCCCGCAAGACGGCGGAGAAGCAGTCCCCACCCCAGCAGCCCGCCCCGCCTCGACAGCCCCTGCCCTCCACAGCTCGCCCGGCCCCCACCGCCGGACCTGAGCCCACCGGGACACCTGCTACCGGTCCCGCCGACGCGCCCGCTCCCGGTCCCACCGGCACACCTGCTACCGGCCCCGCCGGTACGCCCAGCCCCGGCCCGGCTGACCCGCCAGCCCCTGGCGCCGCCTGCCGCGAGGAAGGCCCCACCGGCCGCCCCGGCTCAGGTTCCGCCGGTGCTCCCGGCCCCGGCTCCACCGACCGGTCCACTCCCGGCCCAGGCCCCGCCGACCCCCAGGAAGGCCGGCCATGAACCCCGCTCAAGTGCCGCACGGCCTCCTCGCCCAGGCCCCGCACGGTTTCCTCTCGCCCACCGGCGTCGAGATCGCGTTCCTCCTTGTCGGCCTGCTCACCCTCGGCGCGGCGGTCGTCACCGTCACCACGCGCCAGCTGGTGCACGCGGCCCTCTGGCTGGTTGTGGCCCTCGGGGGGCTCGCCGTCGAGTACCTGTTGCTGACGGCGGAGTTCGTTGCCTGGGTGCAGGTCCTCATCTATGTCGGTTCCGTGGTCGTCCTCCTCCTCTTCGGTCTGATGCTCACCCGTGCCCCCATCGGCCGCTCCCCGGACGCCGACTCCGGGAACCGGTGGGCCGCCCTGACGATCGCCGTCGCCGCCGCGGCAGCCCTCGTCTGGGTGGTCGCCGATGCCTTCCGCACCACCTGGATCGACCTCGACGGCCCGGCCGCCGGCTCCACGAAGGTCACCGGCGAGAGCCTGTTCCGGCACTGGGTCCTGCCTTTCGAGGCCCTCTCCGTCCTTCTCCTGGCGGCACTGGTCGGCGCGATCGTCCTGTCCCGCAAAGCGAAAGCGGAAACGAGCTCTCCCCCGGAGAACGCCCGACCGATCACACAGAGTTCCCATCCCGTCACAGATTCCGAAAAATCTTCGCGGCCCACCGAGAACCCCACGGAGAACCCCACCGACCCGACCGAGCAGGAAGGCGCCCGCTGATGCACCTCGCCTACCCCGCCGTCCTCTCGGCCCTCCTCTTCTGCACCGGCGTCTACGGCGTCCTGGCCCGCCGCAACGCGATCCTCGTCCTGATGTCGGTCGAGCTGATGCTCAACGCGGTCAACCTCAACCTCGTCGCCTTCGACGTCTGGCTCAGCAGGGCCGCCCAGGACACGCTCCACTCCGGCCAGGCCCTGACCCTGTTCACCATCGCGATCGCCGCCGCCGAGATCGGCATCGGCCTGGCGATCGTCCTCGCGGTGTACCGCAACCGCGGCACCTCCGACATCGACAGGCTCCGCGACACCGCCGAGCCCCCCGACCCGATCGCGTCCCCGAACCCCACGGCGGGAGAGAAGGCCGAGGCTGCCGCGTGACCACGACCACCCTCGCCACCCTCGTCCCCCTCCTGCCGTTCCTCGGCGCCCTCGCCGGCCTCCTCCTCGGCCGCACGGCCCCCGGCTTCGTCCGCCCCCTGGCCGTCCTGCCCCCGCTCGCCGCCCTCGCGCTGGCCGTCCTGGTCGCCGTACGGCAAGGCGGCGACATCCCGGTCGACGCCGCGACGCAGCTCACCCCCACCGGCTCGATCCCGATCGAACTCGCCCTGCACATCGACGGCTTCGCGGCCCTCGTCGCCGTCCTGGTCGCCCTCGTCGCGACCTGCGTGCAGATCTACTCGACCGGCTACCTCCGCGACGACCCCCGCTACCCCTCCTACGCGGCCCTCGTCTCCCTCTTCACCGCCGCGATGCTCCTGGTCGTCTACTCGGGCGACCTGATCGTGCTGCTCGTCGGCTGGGAGGTCATGGGCATCTGCTCGTACTTCCTGGTCGGCCACTACTGGGAGACTCCGGAGGCGCGCGCCGCGTCGATCAAGGCGTTCCTGGTCACCAAGCTGGGCGACGTCCCGTTCCTCATCGGCCTGTTCGCGCTGGCCACGGACGCCGGGTCGTTCCGGATCACGAAGATCCTCGACGCCGTCGCGCACGGCGGCCTCGGCCACCCGACCCTGATCGCCCTGCTGCTCCTCGCGGGCGTCGCCGGCAAGTCGGCGCAGTTCCCGCTGCATACCTGGCTCCCCGACGCGATGGCGGGCCCCACGCCGGTCTCCGCGCTGATCCACGCCGCGACGATGGTCGCCGCCGGCGTCTACTTCGTCGCCCGGCTCCTGCCGGTCTTCGAGACGTCCCACGCCGCCATGGCCGTCCTCGCGGTGATGGCCGCCGTGACGATGCTCGGCTCCGGACTCGCCGCCCTCGCCCAGGACGACATCAAGCGCGTCCTCGCCTACTCGACGATCGGCCAACTGGGCTACATGACCGGCGCCCTCGCCGTCGGCGACCGGAGTGCCGCCGTCTTCCACCTCCTGTCCCACGGCGCGTTCAAGGCGCTGCTGTTCCTCGCGGCCGGCGCGGTCATCCACGCGGCGGGCACGAACTCCCTCGCCGCGATGTCCCGCACCGGCGGCCTACGCGCGCGCGTGCCGGACGCGTTCTGGACGATGACCGTGGCCCTCCTGGCGCTCGCCGCGATCCCGCCGTTCAGCGGCTTCTTCTCCAAGGAGTCCGTCCTCGGCGCCGCCGAACACGTCGTCACCGGCCACACCGAGCACGCCCCCGCCGCCGCGGGCTGGGTCGTCATCGTCTCCGCCCTGCTCACCGCCCTCCTGACCGCCGCCTACGCGGCCCGCCTGTGGCTGCTCGCCTTCCACGGCCGGGGCGCCGAAGCCCCCGACCACGGCCGGCAGCCCCTCTCCATGACCGTCGTCCTCTGGATCCTCGCCCTCCCCTCCCTGGCCCTCGGCGGCCTCGCCTACGCGACGCTCCCCGACTGGTTCGACGGCACCTCCCTCGCCCCGACCCTCACCACCTCCGTCCTCGGCACGGGCTTCGCCCTGGTCGGTGCCGTGGTCACCTACGGCGCCCGGCGCCACCTCACGGCCACCGCAGCTCGTGTCCCCCTCGGCGCGGTCGCCGCCCACCCGGACGGCGACGCCGCTACCGTCGAGGCCGAGGCCATCGCGAGCCACACCGCCGCCTACGGGAGCCTCGCCTCCGCCCAGGACCCCGCCGACCCCGGCCGCCTCCTGCTCGGCCCCCTGCACCGCCACGCCGCTACGGGCTTCCACCTGGACGCCCTCTACGGCGCCCTGTTCGTCCGCCCCGTGCAAGCCGCCGCGCGCCTCGTACGGTTCCTCGACCGCGAGGTCGTCGACACCTACGTCAGCGGCGCCGCCGCCCTGCCCCGCTGGCTCGGTGCCGCTGTGCGGCGGGCCCAGACCGGCAACGTCCAGACCTATGTGAGCGCGCTGCTCGCCGGCACCGTCGTCCTCGCGGTGACCGTCCTTCTCGTCGCCTCGGGAGCGTGAGCGCGCGTGATCGGTATCAACGAGTCCGTGATGCAGTTCCTCCTGGCGTTCACCGTCGTCGGACCGCTCCTCGGCGCCGTCGCCGCCCTCCTGCCCGCCCCGCCGGGGCTGAAGGGGAAGTCGCCCGAGCAGGCGGTGCTGCGCCACGGCGTCACCGTCACGGCAGCCGTCCTGGCCGCCGCGATCGCCCTCGCGCTGGGCTTCGACCACGACCACCCGTCGAAGATGCAGGCCAGCACGGACATCAACTGGATCCCCGCACTCGGCGTACGTGTCCACCTCGGCATCGACGGCATCTCCCTCCCGCTGCTGGTCCTGACCGCGCTGCTGACCTTCCTCTGCGCGCTGTACTCCTACTTCAAGCCGCCCACGGGCCCGTCCCCGAAGGCGTTCGTCGCCCTGCTGCTGCTCTTGGAGGGCGGCACCCTCGCCACCTTCGCCGTCCTCGACCTCCTCCTGTTCTTCCTCGCCTTCGAGACGGTCCTCATCCCGATGTACTTCCTCATCGCCCGCTGGGGCGGCGAGGACCGGACCCGCGCGGCCTGGAAATTCATCCTCTACACGCTGCTCGGCTCCGTCGTCATGCTCCTCGGCCTGCTCCTCATCGGCGTCAGAGCGGGCACGTTCGACATGGTCGCACTCGCCACTGACAACGGCCGGTCCCTGACCACATCCGTGCAGGTCATCGCCGTTCTGGCGATCGGGATCGGGCTCGCCGTGAAGACCCCGATGTGGCCGCTGCACAGCTGGCTGCCCGACGCCCACACCGCCGCCCCGACCACCGGCTCGGTCCTGCTCGCCGGCGTCCTGCTGAAGATGGGCACCTACGGGTTCGTCCGCGTCCTGCTCCCCGTCGCCCCGGACGGCCTGCGCGTCTTCGCGCCCTACCTCGCCGCCTTCGCCGTCGTCGGGATCATCTACGGCTCCCTCGCCTGCCTCGCCCTGGTCCGCCCCGGCGCGAACGGCGACCTGAAGCGGCTCATCGCCTACTCCTCCGTCGGCCACATGGGCTTCGTCCTGCTGGGCATCGCGTCCATGACACCGACCGGCGTCAACGGCGCCCTGTTCGCGAACATCGCCCACGGCCTCATCACCGGCCTGCTGTTCTTCCTCGTCGGCGCCCTCAAGGACCGCACCGGCAGCACCGACCTCGACACCCTCGCGCAGACCACCGGAGCGGCCCTGTACGGGCGCGCGCCCCGCTTCGGCGGCCTGCTCGCGTTCGCCGCCGTCGCCTCCCTCGGACTGCCCGGACTCGCCGGGTTCTGGGGCGAGATGCTGGCCCTGTTCGGCGCGTTCGACCCCGCGGACGACCTCAGCAGGCCCGCGTTCCTGACGTTCACGGCGATCGCCGCGTCCGGCACCCTCCTGACGGCCGCGTACCTGCTTCTCGTCGTCCGGCGCGTGTGCATGGGCGCCGTCCCGAAGGACGCCCCGGAACTCGCCGACGTACGCCCGTACGAGTTCGCGGCCTGGACCCCGCTCGTCGTCCTCACCGTCGTCGGCGGCCTGTGGCCCAAGGCCCTCCTCGGCCTCACCGACCCGGCCGTGCAGCAGCTCCTCGCAGGAGGCCCCCGATGAGCGCCCTCGCGCAGTCCGTCGTCCAGTCGGTCGACTGGCTCACGATCGCCCCGCCGGCCGTCGCAGCCGTCGTCGGCCTCGCCGTCCTGGTCGCCGACCTGTTCCTCCCGGAGGCGCGCAAGCCCCTGCTGGGCTGGTTCGCCGTCGCCGGACTCGCCGCCTCAGCGGCCCTCCTGCTGCCCCTCCTGGACGGGGACCGTGCCACGTTCTGCCTGGTCGGCGACCCGGAAGTGTGCAGCTACACGGCCGACCGCTTCACCCTGATCGTCCAGTTCCTGGTGCTCGGCGGAGCCCTCCTGACGGCCCTCCTGTCCGTCACCGCCCTCAAGGACGCGCGCGGGACACTCCCCGAAGGGGAGTACTGGTTTCTGCTGCTGTCGTCCGCCGCCGGTGCGGCCCTGCTGCCCGCCTCCCGGGACCTCGCCACCCTGATCGTCGCCCTGGAGGTCGCCTCCCTGCCCGCCTTCGCGCTGGTCGGCCTCCGGCACGGCGACAAACGCTCCTCCGAGGCGGCCCTCAAGTTCTTCCTGTCGTCCGTCACGGCCACCGCCGTCAGCCTCCTCGGCGTCAGCTTCGTGTACGCGACAACGGGCACCCTGTACCTCACCCAGGTGGCCGAACGCCTCCAGGACGTCGACGGACAGTTCCACACCCTCGCCCGAACGGGTGTCGTCCTCACCCTCGTCGGCTTCGCCTTCAAGACGGCCGCCGTCCCGTTCCACTTCTGGGTCCCCGACACGTACACCGGCGCCCCCCTGCCGATCGCCGCCTACCTGTCGGTCGTCGGCAAGGCCGTCGGCTTCTCCGGCCTGATCCTCGTCACGGTCGTCGCCCTCCCGTCGTACGGCGACGTCTGGGGCCCGGCACTGGCGGGGCTCGCCGCGCTCACCATGACCGTCGGCAACGCCGGCGCCCTGCGCCAGCACGCCACGCGCGCGTACAGCGCGATCCGCCTGCTCGCCTGGTCCTCCGTCGGCCAGGCCGGCTACCTCCTCGTCCCGATCGCCGCCGCGGCCTACACGGACGACGCCGAGCACGCCGTGGGCTCCACGCTCGCGTACGCCCTCATGTACGCCGCCGTGAACCTCGGGGCGTTCACCGTGGCCGCCCTGGTGGGCCGCAGGAGCCCGCACAACCGCCTGACGGACTACCGGGGCCTGCACGCCCGCAGCCCGCTCTCCGCGCTCCTCCTGGCCTTCTTCCTGCTCTGCCTGGCAGGCCTCCCGCCGGGCGTCATCGGCCTCTTCGCGAAGGTCACCGTCTTCTCGGCGGCCGTCGACGCGGGCCTCGGCTGGCTCGCGGTCGTCATGGCCGTCAACGTCGTGATCGCCCTCTTCTACTACCTCCGGTGGACGACGCTGCTGTTCCGGACGCCCGAAGAGGCACCGGCCGAAGGGGAGCCGCCCGCGCGCGTCCCCGCCCCCCTCACCGCCGCCCTCGCCCTCACCGCGGTCGTCGCGGTCGTCCTCTCCGGAGCCCCCCAGCTGATCCTGCGGTTCGCCGACACCACCCTGTTCTGATCCGCGCGCGGGCCCTCACCCGGACGGCCGACAGGCACGCCCCGCGCGCGCAAGGGAACTCGGGGCGCTCGCCTGGCGTTGAACCGGACAGGAAGGTCCACTGGACGTGACACCAGAAGGACCGAAGATCAGCGAGCAAAGGGTTCCCCTGCCGCACGACTTGGAGGGCGTACCGTGCAGCGCCGGCACAACGGGCTCAGGACCGCAGTACTCCTCGGGGGACTGTCCGCATTCATCGTCGTCATCGGCGGCTTCTTCGGCCGGACCGGCCTGGTCATCGCCGTCCTGATCGCCCTCGGCACCAACGCGTACGCGTACTGGAACAGCGACAAGCTCGCTCTACGCGCGATGCGCGCGCGCCCGGTGAGCGAGTTCGAGGCCCCCGCCCTGTACCGGATGGTCCGCGAGCTCTCCACCCAGGCCCGCCAGCCCATGCCCCGCCTGTACATCTCCCCCACGGAGGCGCCCAACGCCTTCGCGACCGGCCGCAACCCGCGCAACGCGGCCGTGTGCTGCACGGACGGCATCATGCGGCTCCTCGACGAGCGCGAACTGAGCGGCGTCATCGGCCACGAGCTGAGCCACGTCTACAACCGGGACATCCTCATCTCCTCGGTCGCCGGGGCCCTCGCCTCGGTGATCGTCTTCCTCGCGAACTTCGCCTGGCTGATCCCCATCGGCCGCTCCGACGACGATGACGGCCCCGGCATCCTCGGCATGCTCCTGCTGTCACTCCTCGGCCCGCTCGCCGCCGGCCTCGTCCAGCTCGCCATCAGCCGCTCCCGCGAGTACGAGGCGGACGCCTCCGGGGCACAGCTCACCGGCGACCCCCTCGCCCTCGCGAGCGCGCTGCGCAAGCTCGAACTCGGCACCCAGCAGCTCCCGCTGCCCCCCGAGCCCCGGATCGAGACCGCGAGCCACATGATGATCGCGAACCCCTTCCGCCCGGGGCAGGGATTCTCCAAGATGTTCTCGACGCACCCACCGATGGCGGACCGTATCGCCCGCCTGGAAAAGATGGCAGGGCACCAGTAGTGAAGACCATTCTCAACGTCATCTGGCTGGTCCTCAGCGGATTCTGGCTCTTCCTCGCCTACCTCGGCGCGGGCCTCCTCCTCTGCATCACGATCATCGGCATCCCGTTCGGGATCGCCGCCTTCAGGATCGGCGTCTACGCCTTGTGGCCCTTCGGCCGCACGACCGTCGAGCGCCGTGACGCGGGAGCGCCGTCCTGCATAGGCAACGTCCTGTGGCTCGTCCTGGCCGGCTGGTGGCTGGCCATCGGCCACATCGTCACCGGCTTCCTGCTGTGCCTCACGGTCATCGGGATCCCGTTCGGCATCGCCAACTTCAAGATGATCCCCGTCTCCCTCATGCCGCTGGGCCGCGAGATCGTGCCGACGGACCAGCCGTTCGGGGCCCGCTGAGCCCTGCCGGGCGGTGAGTGACCGAGTTGTCCACAAGCGGGAAGTTATCCACAGGCCGGACGGATTGTCGGTGGCGTCCTGCACGATGGATGCATGACGGGGTCTCAGCCGCCGCTCCCACCGGCAGCCGTCCCACGCCGGACCCCGTACGCGATCGCACCCACCACCAGCACACCCGCTCCGGAGACCACCGACACCCACGGAAGGGAGAACGCCAGCAGGACGCACCCCAGCAGACCGACCACCGGCACCAGCCGCGCGAGCGGTGCCGAGGACAGGGTCCACGCCGAGGCGTTGGCCACCGCGTAGTACATGAGGACACCGAAGGAGGAGAACCCGATCGCACCCCGGACGTCGAGCGTGGCGGCCAGGACGGCGACGACCGCGCCCACAGCGAGTTCGGCGCGGTGAGGCACCCGATAGCGGGGGTGCACGGCGGACAGCGCGCCGGGAAGATGCCGGTCCCGGGCCATCGCGAGGACCGTCCGCGAGACCCCCAGGATCAGCGCCAGCAGCGACCCCAGCGCGGCGACGGCGGCACCGCCCCGCACCACGGGGACGAGCCCGGGGACGCCGGCGGTGCGCACCGCGTCCACCAGCGGAGCACCCGCCCCGCTCAGCCCCCCGACACCGAGCACGGAAAGGACGGCGACCGCCACACACCCGTACACCACCAGCGTGACGCCCAGGGCGAGCGGGACCGCCCGGGGGATCGTGCGCGACGGATCCCGCACCTCCTCGCCCAGGGTCGCGATCCGCGCGTACCCCGCGAAGGCGAAGAACAGCAGCCCGGCGGCCTGCAACACCCCGCCCGCCCCACCGGAGAACCCGATGTCCGCCGGCCCGGCGCCGGACCTCTCGGCCCCCTCCGCCCCCAGGCACACGGCCACCACCCCCACCAGGACTGCCAGCACCACGGCCACCACCACCCGCGTCACCCACGCCGACTTCCGGACGCCGCCGTAGTTCACCGCCGTCAGCACCAGAACCGACGCGACCGCCACCGCGTGGGCGTGGTCCGGCCAGACGTACAGCCCCACGGTCAGCGCCATCGCCGCGCACGACGCGGTCTTCCCGACGACGAAGGCCCACCCGGCGAGATACCCCCAGAAGACGCCGAGCCGCTCCCGGCCGTAGACGTACGTACCGCCCGACGCCGGATAGCGGGCGGCCAGCCGGGCGGAGGACGTGGCGTTGCAGTAGGCGATCACGGCGGCCAGTGCGAGGGCGGGCAGCAGACCCGTCCCGGCGGCCCGCGCGGCAGGCCCCAGGGCGACGAAGACCCCCGCCCCGATCATCGCCCCGAGCCCGATCACGACCGCGTCACCGAGCCCGAGGGAGCGCCGCAGTTCGGCCGGGGAACCGGAGGGGAGAGTCATGAGCGGCAACCCTAGTGACCGGGGCAACCGGAACGTTCCGGTACGGCGTCGGTCGCACCAATACGGGGCGAACACACCTGCGGTGGCGGGTGCGGAGGGCGCGGGCGCGGACATTCCCGGTGCCCCGGACACGCCAGAAGGGCGGGCGCCCGACAGGCACCCGCCCTTCTGGCCCACCGGCCCGTGGACTACCGGTAGTTCACGAACTGGAGCGCGAAGTCGAAGTCCTGCCCCTTCAGCAGGGCGATGACGGCCTGGAGGTCGTCACGGTTCTTGGAGCTGACGCGCAGCTCCTCGCCCTGGACCTGGGCCTTGACGCCCTTCGGACCCTCGTCCCGGATGATCTTGGCGACCTTCTTCGCGTTCTCCTGCGAGATGCCCTCCTTGACCTCGGCGAAGAGCTTGTACTCCTTGCCGGAGAGCTGGGGCTCGCCCGCCTCCAGAGCCTTCAGCGAGATCCCGCGCTTGATCAGCTTGGACTGGAAGACGTCGAGGACGGCCAGGACCCGGTCCTCGGAGTTCGCCTCCATCAGGATCTTCTCGCCGGACCACGAGATCGAGGCACCCACGCCCTTGAAGTCGTAGCGCTGCGAGATCTCCTTGCCGGCCTGGTTGAGGGCGTTGTCGACCTCCTGCCGCTCGACCTTCGAGACGATGTCGAAACTGGAGTCGGCCATGTCCTGTGGCTCCTTGTATCGGGGGCGTGACGAGTGCGTGGCGGCGTCCTCGCGGGCTCGCGCCCGTACCGGCGTGGACCCGGCCGCGTCCGGACAAGCCTAGCCACCCGATCACCTCCGGGCGCAGCTCAATCGGGTGGCGAAGCACCCCTCCCCATCGGGTATTGTTTACGTCGTTGCCAGGGAACACCGCCGAAAAGCGGTTCGAACAGGCGACAAAACCCCGGCGGTGTGCCCGAGCGGCCAAAGGGAGCAGACTGTAAATCTGCCGGCTCAGCCTTCCCAGGTTCGAATCCTGGCGCCGCCACACGGGAACGCAAGGGCCCGTGATCCACTCAAGCAGTGGATCACGGGCCCTTCGTCATGTGTGCGGGACGTGGTGGCTCATGAAGAAGATCACACCCCCTCCGAGGCGCCGGGCTGTTCCCGGGCGGCGCGTTTCACCTCTGCCTCGACCTCGCTGCGGGGGCGCTCCTCGGTGCGGGCGTGTTCCGTCACCGCGGACTGGGCGTCGCGGGCGAGGTCGCGCCAGGCCCGCCAGGCGGTCTCGTAGGTATCCGTCTGGGTTTCCGACCAGGGGGTGGCCGTGGGGGAGCCGTAGGTGTCGCGCAGCTCCCGTACGCGTGTGTGCGCCTCGTCCGCGGCGCGCTGACGGTGCACCAGTTCCTCGAAGGTGTGTGCCACGGGATCGGATGCTAGGGAGCTGATCGCACTTTTCCGCGCTGCGCCGCAGCGTGCCGCGAGGCCGTACCCGCGTGGCCCACTGAGGCACACTGACCTCATGTCCAGCCGCCGCAGAACCTGCCCCGAGTGCCGCCGCGAGATCGCCGTCGTCGCCGGCCGGTTCGCCCGGCACGACCCGCCCGGCGCCCGCGGCACCGGCGAG
>NZ_JBTYMC010000203.1:0-12440 GCF_054880855.1 Streptomyces sp. S6
GGGGCGGCGCCGAGGCGCAGGCGCAGGCGCTCGACAAGCTCCTCGCGGACAGCGGCAGCAGCCGGGCCGCGGTGATCCAGGCGGTCGCCGACGTCAAGTCGTGCGACAACCTCGGCAAGGCGGCGTCCGACCTGCGCGACGCCGCAGGCCAGCGCAACGGCCTGGTGACGAAGCTGTCGGCGCTGACCGTCGACGAGCTTCCCGACCACGAGGCCCTCACCGCCGCCCTCACCAAGGCGTGGAAGGCGTCCGCCGCCGCCGACGAGCACTACGCCGCCTGGGCCGACCAGGTCGCCGGCGACAAGAAGGGCTGCCGCAAGGGGCAGGCGAAGACGACGCCCGAGACCGCACAGGGCAACAAGGAGAGCGGCACCGCGACCCAGCAGAAGGCCAAGGCCGCAGGGCTGTGGAACGTCGTCGCGAAGAAGTACGGGCTGACGGAGCGGCAGCCGACGCAGCTCTAACGCAGGCTGGCCGCCTGGAGGGACTTCGTGACGTCCACGAAGTCCGTGCGGGCGGCGACCAGGCGGCCCTGGCGGACGACCTGGAGGGTGACGTTCGCGTTGACCATGCGGGGGAAGCCGACGGAACCGAGACGGCCGGAGAACTCCCAGTTCAGGGTGGGGGTCAGACCACCCGTGTCGACCTTCAGGCCGCCGTCGAGGGCGCCCTTCAGCGAGTCGGCCGTCACGCTCTTGCCCTTCAGCGACGCCACGGCCTGCCGGAGCACGGTGAACGCGAGGTACGTCGTCTGGACACCCGTGTCCTCCGCCTCGATCCGGGTGTCGGAGAACGCCTCCTCCTTGATGATCTCCTTCATGCCGTCCCACCGCCGGTCGCTCGCGACGGGGTACCAGCCGGTGACGTACGACCCCTCGTACGGACCGCCGGCCCCGCCCGTCGAGTCGATCTCCGGCTGGTCGACGCTGCCGAGCACGGACGCGGTGCGCACCTGCGGGTACTCGTCCCGGACCCGGCGGAAGGAGTCCATGAAGTTGCTGGTGCGGTCGCCGAGGGCCGGGACGACGCAGCCCTTCTTCCCGGACGCCCCGCCGTTCGCCCCCTTCAACGCCGCCTCCGCCGCCGTCGAGTACTCCGCCGCGTCCTCCGCGGCCAGCTGGTCCTTCGACCCCGGGTGGCTCCCGCTCTCCAGGCCCGCGTCCAGCATCACCGGCTGGGTGTCCCCGGCGATCGTGTCGGGCCGCACCAGCACGACCCGTCCACAGGTCTTCGCCAGCTCCTCGCCGAGCCCCGCGAGCAGCGCGGGCTGACCGCCGTTCACCGGGTACGACAGGGGGCTCGTGAACTCGCTCTCGGTGATGCCGTAGCCGCCTATGTAGGGGATGCCGGCGCCCTCCAGCGGCGGGAAGAACGACTTCGCGTACTGGCTGTACGAGCCGACGACGGCGACCGCGCCCTCCTTGACGGCGGTGCGCGCGCACTTCGCCGCGCCGACGGTGTCGTTGTGGTCGTTGCAGGTCAGGACCTTCAGCGTACGGCCGTCCAGACCGCCGTTGGCGTTGATCCAGCGGGCGTACGCCTGGGCGAACGCCGGCATGCCGGGCTTGTTCGTCGCGCCTGTGTCCTGCGGTGCCCACGTCATCACGACGACCGGACCGTCCCCGGCACCCTCCGTGGTGCCGGGGATGACTCCGCATCCGGCGAGGAGTGACGCGCCGGCCAGCAAGGTCGCGGACCTCGTGAAGCGGCCGATCCTGGGGAGGAGGGAGCTGCGCGTGCGTCGCCTGCCGGTCATGGGCACACACGCTTCCGTCACATTCCCAACTCGGGAGCGACCGGTGGTCAACGCAAGGTGACGTGGAGGTGAATTGCGTGGAGGGGGAGGGGTGGGGGTGGCCGGTCGGGTGGGGGGACGTGTCGGCGATCATAGGATTCATGACCTTGCAAGGACCGGAGAACCCTTCCCGTCGGGGCCGTCGCTCATCCACCATGGGCGTCATGCCACTCAACGACATGCCGTGGTGGCGCTGGCGCAGCAATGTGCGTTCCGCGCTGCACATGCTCTCCGATCCCGCCTTCCAGCAGAACGTCTGGCTCGCCGGCGTCGAGGGGTACGGCGACGTCACCGACGCCGTGTACCGCCTCGTCGAGGACACCTGGCTCGACAACTGGTCCGCCGAGAAATACGTGGGCACGATCTTCCGGGACTCCCAGGAGGCGGCCCTCGTCGACACGGCCGTCCTGCGGGTGCTGCGCATCATGCACCAGGTGGGGCCGGACGCGCCCGTCTCCGCGTACCTCCAGCACACCGGGTGGCCGGAGGCGGTGCGGGCGGCGCGGGACGCGCATGTGCGGATGGCTGTCGCGGACGGGGAGGATCCGGAGGGGGTGCCGCAGACGTTGGAGGTTTTGCGGATGGTTACGCGGGCGGTTTAGGGGTGGTGGTGTTGCGTCGGCGGCTGCGGGTGCGTCGTGGCCGTTCGCGCAGTTCCCCGCGCCCCTAAAGACAAAAACCGGCGCGCGCCGTCTTTTTCAGGGGCGCGGGGCTGTGTCGATATGCGGCTCCGCCGCGCGGACGCGATCAGCCACGACGCACCCGCACCCGCCCACCCACTGGAACCCCCCGAGCCCCCAGGCGCACATATGGGACCCTGTCCCCCATGAACGCGCAGCCCACCGACGCCGCCCCCCGGGCCCAGTACATCCTGACCCTCTCCTGCCCCGACAAGGCCGGCATCGTCCACGCGGTGTCCAGCTACCTGTTCATGACCGGGTGCAACATCGAGGACAGCCAGCAGTTCGGGGACCACGACACGGGCCTGTTCTTCATGCGCGTCCATTTCTCCGCGGAAGCGCCCCTCACCGCCGACAAGCTCCGCGCCAGCTTCGCCGCGATCGGTGACTCGTTCCACATGGACTGGCAGATCAACCGGGCGGACGAGAAGACCCGCGTCGTCCTGATGGTCAGCAAGTTCGGCCACTGCCTGAACGACCTCCTCTTCCGCGCCCGCACCGGCGCCCTGCACGTCGAGATCGCGGCGGTCGTCTCCAACCACACGGACTTCGCGGAACTGGTGGGGTCGTACGACATCCCCTTCCACCACATCCCCGTCACGAAGGACACCAAGGCCGACGCGGAGGCGCGGCTCCTGGAGATCGTCCGCGAGGAGAACGTCGAGCTGGTCGTCCTCGCGCGCTACATGCAGGTCCTCTCCGACGACCTCTGCAAGCAGCTCAGCGGGCGGATCATCAACATCCACCACTCCTTCCTCCCCAGCTTCAAGGGCGCGAAGCCGTACCACCAGGCGCACACGCGGGGCGTGAAGCTGATCGGGGCGACCGCGCACTACGTCACCGCCGACCTCGACGAGGGGCCGATCATCGAGCAGGAGGTCGAGCGGGTGGGGCACGACGTGACGCCGGACCAGCTCGTCGCGATCGGGCGGGATGTGGAGTGCCAGGCGCTGGCGCGGGCGGTGAAGTGGCATGCGGAGCGGAGGATTCTGCTGAACGGGCGCAGGACGGTTGTGTTCGCCTAGTAGCCCCCGCCCACCCGCACCCACCCAGCTGCGGGCAGTCGTGCCGCTAGGGGCGGCACGGGTGGGCGCAGCGGCACCCCGTCAGCGCGGGCGAGCGACACCCGGCCACCCCCGAACCCGCACTCGCCCACGCTCCCGTACCACCCCCTACATCCTGCTCAACGCCGCCGCAGCGAACAGCACATCCCTGATCGCCTCCCGATCCCCCACCTGCCCCGCAGCCGCCTCCTCAGGCGCGATGTGCCCGGCGGCGAGCTGACAGAACTCCACATCGTCCAGCGCGATGTGCGCGACCTCGTACTCCGCGGACCCCACAGCCGCGGGCGAATCCAGCGGGATGAACCACTCGCCCCCACCGAGCCCCTCGATCTCCAGCCGCAGACTCCGCCCGGGATGCCCGGCGGGCACGAGATGACGGGTGCGCCCGGGAGACGCGAGCCCCGCGAGCCTCCGCTCGGCCAGCGCCCCCGGCAGCAGCCGGGCCGCGAGCTCGATCATCGCCCGCAGATGGCGCGGCGCGGGCGGATCGTAGGGATAGTCCACCGCCTGCGCGATGTCGTCCGCATGGACCCAGCACTCGAAGGCCCGGTCCAACAGCGCGTCCCGCAGGGGCAGTTCGAAGGCGCCGTAGGACACCCCGAGCCCCCCGGCGGAGCCGCCTGTGAAGGACGCGGTCCGGACGATGTCGTGGACCTGCGCCCGCCAAGGGCCGCGCACGGTCCGGGTGTGCGGGAAGCGGGACGTCCGCCAGGAGAACTCGGTGCGCTGGACGGGCCCGCTCCCGGCGTCCTCGCCCTGGAGGGGGTCGTCGAGCCCGAGGGCGACGGCGATCATCCCGTCCACGGCGTGGAGGTGTGCGATGACCCCGGCGACGGTCGTCCGCCGGCTCTCCTGCCGCTCCCCCTCGAACCACCGCAGCCGCACGGGCGCGTGCCACTCGGAGTCGCCGAAGTCCTGGAGCAGCGCGTCGAGCCGGGCGGCCTCCGCGTCGTAGGGGAGGGCCCAGTCGGGGACGGGGATGCGCGGCGGGCGGCGTTCGAGGCAGCTCGCGAGGACGCGGGTGCGCAACCCGGGGTCGAGGTCGAGCGGCTCGGGCCGCTGGAGCAGTCCGACGGCCTCCCGCAGCCGCCGCGCCTCGTCCGCGCAGACCCCGCACCCGCCGAGATGTTCCTCGACGGCCTCGGCCTCCTCGGCGGAACAGGCCGCCAGCGCCCACGCGCCCAGCAGTGACTTGAGCACCGGGTGCTCCAGAGGAGTCGGCGGCACGGGGACGTCCCCGTCTTCCTGCGGCACGGGGACACCCCCGCCTTCTTGTCGGACGACGGTCCCGGCCCCGATGCCGGCAGCGGCACCCCCGGGATACCCGCCGCCGTCCTCCGGCGCGGCGCGCGGCAGCGGGATCCGGGGTGGCGGCTGGCCGGGGGAGCGGTACTCGCCGGGGTCGAAGGGGCCCTCGGCGTCGAAGGGGTCCTCGGCGTGCCGGTCGGCGCTGCTCATGCCGCACCTCCGTAGCCGGGTGGGGCTCCGGGTGCGGCGCTGTCGTGGGCCGTGGAGAGCAGTTGGAGGCCGAGGCGCAGGCGGCGGCGGGCCTCGTCCTCCGTGACGCCGAGGTCGGCGGCCGTCTGGCGGTAGTCGCGGCGCTGGAAGTAGGCCAGTTCGAGGGCGGTGCGCAGCGGGGCCGGCATGGACTGGACGATGTAGTCCGCGCGGGCGGCCACCGAGGCGTGCCGGACGCGGTGTTCGAGGTCCTCGGGGGTGGTGCCGTGGGCGAGGTCGGCGGTGCCGGTGTCGCGCAGGTGCTGGACGGCGAGGCGGTGGGTGAGGCCGGCGATCCAGGTGCGCAGCGGGCCCTGTCTGGGGTCGTAGGCGTCGGGGTGCTCCCACACGTGGGTGAACACCTCGCGGGTGATCCGGTCGGCACCGCGCTCGTCTCCGAGCACGCGGTGGGCGAGGCCGTGCACAAGTGAAGCGAACCGGTCGTACAGCTCGCCGAGCGCCGCCGCCTCGCCGCGCGCCAGCCGCTGCTGCATCTTGCGGTCCCAGCGGGGCGGTGCGTCCTTCTTCGCCATGCGGCCCCCTCTCACCTGTGTATGCCCGTGTCCTCGAATGTAGTCGGCCCCTCTGACAACGCACGCTTCTTTGTCGCATTGTGCGTCCCCGACCCGTCGCGAGGTGATAAAGGGACCTTCTCGCCGATCTCCCGCGCCCCCTCGTCGTCTTTCTGCCGTCTTTCCGTCCGTCACCTACCCTGCCCTGATCTGATCAGGCCATGACTGAATCAGATCACTTCTCGTCCGTCGGGTGAATCGAACGGGGTCGAATCCGATGGGAACAAGCCTCATTCCTTCGGTTCTCGTTTCCGTCCCGGTGTTTCGGGGAACGGCCGGTGGGCAGCCGCGGTGCAGGGAGCGAGGGGAAGCGAAGGGACCGCTTCCGGGGAACGACCGCTTCCGTACCGGCGAGCGAAGGGCGTGGTGGTGGCGATCAAAGTGACCGGTGAGGAGCGTGGTCGCTGGGCCGTGCTCCACGTGGCGGGCGAACTGGACCTGGTCACCTCGACCAGCCTGCGCCGGCGGGTCCACGACGAGGTGGCCGAGGGCCGTCACCTCCTCGTCCTCGACCTCTCCGGCGTCCGTTTCTGCGACTCCAGCGGTGTCGGCGTCCTCATCGCCGCCCGCCGCCTCCTGCGCTCCTGCGGCGGGCGCCTGCGCCTCGTCCTCCCCGCGGGCGGCGGCCACGACGCCCACGTCAACAAGGTCTTCGGCGCGCTGGGCGTGCGGCGGCTGTTCGACGTGTACGGGACGCTGGACGAGGCGACGACGGAGGACGAACCGAGCCAGGTGTCGGCGTAGGGGGTTTCTGGACGCCGGGCGCTACAGAGTCCGTCCGGCCTCGGTCACGAACGCCGTCACCGCCGCGCGGGTGACGTCGCGGCGTGCGTCCAGCTCGACCCGGTCGGGGGCCTTGTGCAGCTGGTCGATCAGCTCCAGCGTCTCCTGGGCCGTCGTGCGCAGGGTGTACCCCTCCAGGCGGGCTCGGTGGGACTCCTCCGGCAGGTTGTCCGCGTGCAGCCGGAACCAGCGGTCCAGCACCACCCGCCGGTAGTTCACCAGCGCTCCCGCGTACGCGGCGTACGCGGCCATCCGCTCCTGCCGCAGCCGTTCCTCGCGCGTGAAGCGCTCCGTGCGCTCGGCCGCCCGGAGCTGGAACCGGTGGGTGACCCCCGCACCGAGCAGGGTCCCCAGCACTGCCACGAGGCTCGCCGTCAACGTCTCCACGCCGGACAGTCGATCACACGGCGCTCTCCGGGGGGCCCGAATACCGTTCCCGCAGCTTGTACTTGAGGACTTTCCGCAGCGTCTCGTTGCGCGGCAGCGCGTCCACCACCTCCAGCCGTTCCGGCAGTTTGTGCGCCGAGAGCCCCTGTTCGCGGAGGTACGCGACGATGTCCGCCAGGCTCAACTCGCCGCCCGGGGACGCCGGTTCCACCACCGCGCACACCAGCTCCCCGCGCTCCGCGTCCGGCAGTCCCACCACCGCGGCCTCGCCGATGCCGGGGTGGGCGGCGAGGAGGTCCTCGATCTCCTTCGCGGAGACGTTCTCGCCCTTGCGGATGATGACGTCCTTGAGGCGGCCGGTGAGGACGAGGTGCCCGCTGCCGGTGACGTGCCCGAGGTCGCCGGTGCGCAGGAAGCCGTCCGCGCCGAACGCCTCGGCGGTCTGGGCGGGGTCCAGGTACCCCTGGCAGACGGCCTCGCCGCGCAGCCGGACCTCGCCGTCCACGATCTTGATCTCCATCCCCTCCGGCGGCCTCCCTTCCGTCGTCGCCAGGTTCTCCGTCGTGTCGTCCGGCGATCCCATCGTGATCATCGGGACCTCCGTCATGCCGTAGCCGTGCGTCAGCTGCACCTCCATCTCCCGTACCACCGCGTGGTACACCTCCGGAGGTTTCGGCGCTCCGCCGCCCGCGAGGAGCCGCAGGGTCGGGATCACCTTCGGCCCCGGCCGCTTGCGCTGCTCCGCGAGGAACATCGAGTAGAACGCCGTCGACCCGCCCGCCAGCGTCACGCCGTGGCGCCGGAACTCGGGGAGCGCCTCGGGGAGGGCGAACCGCTCGAACATCACGGCGGGGAAGCCGTAGAGCAGCAGCATCACCGTGTAGTCCGGCCCCGCGATGTGGGCGTACGGGAAGGCCATCGACCCCACGTCCGTCTCCGACAGGTGCAGTGCGTGGGCGAGGCAGGCCCCGCCGGCGATGAGCGAACGGTCTGTGTGGAGAACTCCCTTGGGGTCCGAGGTCGTTCCCGAGGTCCAGTAGATCCACCGAACGGAGTAACCCTCCCGCGGCGGGGGCGGCAGCACGGCCGGATCCCCGGCGGGCAGCGAGCCGTACGCCTCGAAGACCCCTTTCGCGCCGAGCCGCCGGGCCATCGCGGTGTGGTCGAAGCCCCGCCAGACGCCCGGCACGGCGAAGAACTCGGCGCCGGACTCGCGCAGGGCGAAGCCGACCTCGCGGTCGCGGTAGAAGGGGATCACGGGGCTCTGGACGGCGCCGAGGCGGGCGAGGGCGAAGGTGAGGACGGCCGTCTCGATCCGGGTGGGGAGCTGCCAGGCGACGACCGTGCCGGGGCGCACGCCCATGCGGTGCAGGCCGGCCGCCGTCCGCTCGGCGTCGTCCCGCAGTCCGCCGAACGTGAGCGTGCGGTCCTCCTGGAGGAACACCGGGCGGTCGGGGGTGAGGGTGGCGCGGCGGTCGAGGAGTTCCCAGAGGGTGCGGGACTCGCTCAAGGCGTGTGCGGTGCCGGTTGTGTCGGTCACTTCTGGCCCCCTGACTGTCTGACGGATCGTCAGATCGTAGGAGTGTGCGCCTTGTCGGTCCAGGGGTACGGGGCTAGTCTGCGCGGTGACGACAGGATCTGACGGTCCATCAGATATCGGGAGTTGAGGGCCTCATGGGCGAGCTGCCGCGCATCGTCAGCGTCGACGACCACGTGATCGAGCCGGCGCACCTCTTCGAGACCTGGCTGCCGGCCAAGTACCGCGCGCGCGGGCCGCAGCCGCTGACCGCCGGGATCGGTGAACTGGCCTACATCGGCGGCAAGTACCAGATCACGATGGACCCGGACGGGCCGCCCGCCGACTGGTGGATCTACGAGGGGCTGAAGTTCCCCTACAAGCGCGTCATCGCCGCCGTCGGCTTCGACCGGGACGACATGACGCTGGAGGGCATCACCCGCGCGGAGATGCGCCCCGGCTGCTACGACCCCGTCGAGCGGCTGAAGGACATGGACCTCAACCACGTCGAGGCCAGCCTCTGCTTCCCGTCGTTCCCGCGCTTTTGCGGGCAGACCTTCGCGGAGGCGCAGGACAAGGAGGTCGCCCTCGCGTGCGTGCGCGCCTACAACGACTGGATGGTCGAGGAGTGGTGCGGCGGCAGCGGCGGACGGCTGATCCCGCTGTGTCTGATCCCCCTGTGGGACATCGGCCTCGCCGTCGCGGAGATCCACCGCAACGCCGCGCGCGGGGTGCGCGCGGTGACGTTCTCCGAGATCCCGACCCACCTGGGCCTGCCGTCCATCCACTCCGGCTACTGGGACCCCTTCTTCGCGGCCTGCGAGGAGACCGGGACGGTCGTCAACATGCACATCGGGTCGTCCTCCCAGATGCCGGCGGCCTCCCCGGACGCGCCCCCGGCCGTCCAGGCGTCGCTGTCCTTCAACAACGCGATGGCCTCGATGATGGACTTCCTCTTCAGCGGCGTCCTGGTGCGCTTCCCGCGCCTCAAACTGGCCTACTCCGAGGGGCAGATGGGGTGGATCCCGTACGCCCTGGAGCGCGCCGACGACGTCTGGGAGGAGCACCGCGCGTGGGGCGGCGTCCGCGATCTGATCCCGGAGCCGCCGTCGACGTACTACTACCGGCAGATCTTCTGCTGCTTCTTCCGCGACAAGCACGGAGTGGCCTCACTCGACGTCGTCGGCCGGGACAACGCCACCTTCGAGACGGACTACCCGCACGTCGACTCGACGTTCCCGCACACCAAACAGGTCGCCCTGGAGCACGTCGAGGGACTCGACGAGGAGACGACCTACAAACTGATGCGGGGCAACGCGATCCGCATGCTCGACCTGGACCTCGACAGGTAGCCCGCGTGGACCTCGCGTACACGCCCGAGGAGGAGGAGTTCCGCGCGCGCCTGCGCGCGTGGCTCACGAAAACGCTGCCCCTGCTGCCGCCGAAGCCGTCCCCCGACGACTGGCCCGCCCGCCGCGCGTACGACCTCGGCTGGCAGCGGCGGCTGTACGACGCCGGGTACGCGCACGTGCACTGGGACGCCTCGCCGACGGTCCGGCTGATCTTCCTGGAGGAGACCGAGCGGGCCGGGGCGCCCTATGTGGGCGCCGGGTTCGTGGGCCTGCTGCACGCGGGGCCGACGATCGCCGCCGAGGGCACGGACGCCCAGCGGGAACGCTGGCTGGAGCCGATCCTGCGGGGCGAGGAGGTGTGGTGCCAGGGGTTCAGCGAACCGGACGCCGGGTCGGACCTGGCCTCCCTGCGCACGCGCGCGTGGCGCGACGGGGACGTCTACCGGGTGACCGGCTCCAAGATCTGGACGTCCCACGCGGAGGTCGCCGACTGGTGCGAACTCCTCGTGCGCACCGACCCGGACGCGCCCAAGCACCGGGGCATCACCTGGCTCGCGATGCCCATGGACGCCCCCGGGATCACCGTCCGGCCGCTGCGCACGCTCGCCGGGTCCGCCGAGTTCGCCGAGGTGTTCCTCGACGACGTGCCCGTGCCGGTCGCGTGCCGGATCGGCGCCGAGAACGACGGCTGGCGCGTCACCCTGGTCACGCTCTCCTTCGAGCGCGGCACCGCCTTCGCCGGCGAGGTCGTCGCCTGTCGCCGCGTGCTGGCCGAACTCGCCCGCGAGGCCCTGGCGGGCGGCCACTGGGACGATCCGGCCCTACGGCGCCGTCTGGGCCGCCTGGAGGCCGAGTTCCGGGCCCTGTGGCGGCTCGTCCAGTGGAACGTCAGCGAAGCCGCCGAACACGGCGTCCCCGGCGTCGGCGGCTCCGTCTTCAAACTCCGCTACTCCCACGCCCGCCAGCAGCTCTACGACACCGCCGCCGAGATCCTGGGCGACACCGCCCTCGACCTCGACCACCCGTGGGTCCTCGACCGGCTGTCCTCGCTGTCCTACACGATCGCCGCGGGGACGTCGCAGATCCAGCGGACGATCGTGGCGGAGCGGGTGCTGGGGTTGCCGAAGGGGAGGTGAGGTCCGTGCGTTTTCAGTTGACCGAGGATCAGCGGGCCCTGCGCGCGGGCGTGCGTGAGGTGCTTGCCCGGCACTTCGGCGCCGAGGCGCTGCGGGACGCCGTCGCGCATCCGGTGCTGGACCGGGGGTTGTGGCGGGCGCTGGGGAAGGCCGGGTTCTTCGCGTTGCGGCTGCCCGAGGCGGAGGGCGGGGTCGGACTGGGGTTGCCGGAGGCGGTGTTGGTGTTCGAGGAGGCCGGGCGGGTGTTGTTGCCGGGGCCGTTGGTGGGGACGCATCTCGCGGCCGGGTCGGTGCCGGGAGCGGCGGAGGGCGAGAGTGTCGTCGCGGCCGTGGACGGGGGGATCGTGGAGTGGTGGGGTGAGGCGGACGTCGTGATCGGGGAGGGTGCTCCGGGGGCCGTCCCGATGCGCTCGGTGGATCCGCTCACGCCGCTGCACCGGGTGCCCGGCGCGGCCGTACGTACGGACGCCCCCGACCCCGTCGCCGTCCTGCTCACCGCCGCCGAGCAGCTCGGCACGGCCACGCGCGCGTGTGAGCTGGCCGTTGAACACGCGCGTGTGCGTGAGCAGTTCGGGCGTCCGATAGGGGCGTTCCAGGCGGTGCAGCACCTGTGCGCCGACATGCTGGTCCGCGCGGAGGTCGCGCGCGCGGCGGTGTACGCGGCGTCGGTCACGGCGGACGCGGCCGACATCGCGTGCGCGCGTGTGCTCGCCGACGAGGCCGCCGTGCAGGGCGCCCGGGACTGTCTCCAGGTGTTCGGCGGGATGGGGTTCACCTGGGAGGCGGACGTCCATCTGTTGCTCAAGAGGGCCTGGGTGCGCACGAGGCGTGCGGGAGGGGCGACGGAGAGTGAGGAGCTGCTCGCGCAGGAGTTGCTCTCCAGGGCCGGGTGAGGGGTCTGTGGCCTGCGTGGACGTCAGGAGTGTGGCGAAGTCCCGCGCGGATGTCGCCGATCGTGGCGCTGGATGGTGACAGAGCGTCGATTTACCGGGTTGTGTCCAGCGCGTGACCCGTCACGGTGCGGAGTCGACGACCGGCTCCGGTACCTTCGGGGGATGCGCGTGGTTCCCGGTGTGAGCCGCCCCGGTGTTGCCTGTTCGACTCCGTCCGAAGGGGGTCGCACAGTATGCCGCACGGGTACTCCTTCGCGCGGGAATATGCCCGAAGCGCTTGTTCGGGTGACGGAACGTCAATCAGGCTGTCCTGCAAGGGATTCACGTTCCGTCACGATGCCTCTGGCCCTTGTGGGGGTCACGCGGAAAATGGCTACGATCGTGGCCCTCGTCGTCATGGTGGGCACGTCGCCGTCGTGGCGCGCGGTCATGTGTCCGCCGGTTCGGATGGTGTGAGCGGTGCAGGTGCTTCAGGAGCAGTTGGAGATCCGGCCCGACCCCGCGGAGGTGGGGCGGGCCCGCAGATGGGCCTGCGCGAGGCTCGCCGGGTCACCCCTGGGCGACGACGACGCGCTCGCCGAGACGCTCGCGCTGATCGTCTCCGAACTCGTCACCAACGCCGTCGTCCACACGGGCCGGCCGGCCGTCCTGAGCCTCTGTCTGCCCTGCGAGGCGGTCGAGGGGGCCACGGTGCGCCTGGAGGTCGCCGACGGCTGCGAGAGGGCCCCGGTGCCCCGCTGCGCGACCGACGACGCCACCGGCGGC
>NZ_JBTYMC010000204.1:0-12427 GCF_054880855.1 Streptomyces sp. S6
CGCCCTGCGGGCGTCCGCCCGCGCCGGAACCCCCGTGGCACCGCTGCTGCGCGGCCTCGCGCCCGCCCCACGCCCGACAGCCAAGGCCGCACACACGGCCGGCACCGGCGCCCTGCGGCAACGGCTCGACCACCTCGGCACCCGGGAGCGCACCGAGGCACTGGTGGACCTGGTCCGCCAGAACGCGGCCCAGGTGCTCGGCCACTCCGGAGCCGACGCCATCCGCGCCGACCGCGCCTTCAAGGACGCCGGCTTCGACTCGCTGACCGCCGTCGAACTGCGCAACCGGCTCGCGTCCGCGACCGGTCTCGTCCTCCCCTCCACCCTCGCCTTCGACTACCCGAAACCGGTGTCGCTCGCCGGCCATCTGCGGGTACGGCTCTTCGGGGACGACGAGCCGCGGGAAGACGCCCAGGAGCGAACCGCCGAGGCCGCCCGCCCCGACGATCCGATCGCCGTCGTCGCCATGGCCTGCCGCTTCCCCGGCGGCGTCGCGAGCCCCGAGGACCTGTGGGGACTGGTCGCCGAAGGCGTCGACGCCGTCACGGAGTTCCCCGACGACCGAGGCTGGGACATCGACCGGATCTACGACGCCGACCCCGACAGCGCCGGCAAGACCTACGTCCGGCACGGCGCGTTCCTCGACGACGCGACCGGCTTCGACGCCGCCTTCTTCGGGATCTCCCCGAACGAGGCGCTCGCGATGGACCCCCAGCAGCGGCTGCTCCTGGAGACCTCCTGGGAGGCGTTCGAACGCGCCGCGATCGACCCGACCGGCCTCGGCGGCCAGGACATCGGCGTGTTCGTCGGAGTCAACAGCCACGACTACACCGTGCGCACCCACCACGCGTCCGGCGTCGAGGGCTTCCGCCTCACCGGCAGCTCGGGCAGCGTCCTCTCGGGCCGCATCGCCTACCAGTTCGGCTTCGAGGGCCCGGCCATCACGATCGACACGGCCTGCTCCTCCTCGCTCGTCGCCCTGCACATGGCGGCCCGCGCACTCCAGCAGGGCGAGTGCTCCATGGCCCTGGCCGGCGGCGTGATGGTCATGGGCGACCCGGAGACCTTCGTCGAGTTCTCCCGGCAACGGGGCCTCTCCCCGGACGGCCGCTGCAAGGCCTTCGCCGACGCGGCGGACGGCACCGGCTGGTCCGAGGGCGCCGGAGTGCTCCTCGTCGAGCGGCTCTCCGACGCACGCCGCCGGGGCCACCAGGTCCTCGCGGTCGTCAGCGGCAGCGCGGTCAACCAGGACGGCGCCTCCAACGGACTCACAGCGCCGAACGGCCTGTCACAGCAGCGGGTGATCCGCAGGGCCCTCGCCGACGCCGGACTGTCGACGTCGGACGTGGACGTCGTGGAGGGCCACGGCACGGGAACGGTCCTCGGCGACCCGATCGAGGCGCAGGCGCTGCTCGCGACGTACGGACAGGACCGGCCCGCCGACCGCCCGCTGTGGCTCGGCTCCGTCAAGTCCAACATCGGTCACACACAGGCCGCCGCCGGTGTCGCCGGTGTCATCAAGATGGTCATGGCGATACGGCACGGCGTCCTGCCCCGCACCCTGCACGTGGACCGGCCCTCGACCCACGTGGACTGGACCGCGGGCGCGGTCGAACTCCTCGCGCAGGCCCGCGAGTGGCCGCGGACCGGACACCCACGGCGGGCCGGCGTCTCGTCCTTCGGCATCGGAGGCACCAACGCACACGTCGTGATCCAGCAGGCACCGGACACCGAGACACCCGCGCGGGCGACGACAGCCGATCCGGCCGACGGTCCCGCCCTCGTGCCCGTGACCGTGTCGGCCCGGACGGCGGCGGCCCTGCACGCCCAGGCCGGACGGCTCGCCCGCTTCGTCGACGCACGCGACGACCTGCCCCTCACCGACACCGCGCACGCACTCGCCACCACCCGAGCCCGGCTCGACCACCGGGCGATCCTCCTCGCCGCCGACCGGCGCCAACTCGCCGGTGAACTGCGCGCCCTCGCAGCAGGCACACCCACCGCGGCCACCGTCACCGGCAGCCCCGCCGAAGGCAAACTGGCCTTCCTCTTCACCGGGCAGGGCAGCCAGTGGGCCGGCATGGGCCGCGAACTCGCCGCACGCCACCCGGCATTCCGGGACGCCTTCACCGCCGCGTGCGACGCCGTCGAACGGCACCTGGACGGCCACCTCGAACACCCGCTGCACGAGGTGGTGTTCGCCGAACCCGGCACACCCGAGGCCGCGCTGCTCGACCGCACCCTGTACACCCAGGCCGGTCTCTTCGCCCTGGAGACCGCGCTGGTCCGGCTCCTCGCCACCTGGGGCGTACACCCCGACCTGGTCGCCGGACACTCGGTCGGCGAGATCTCCGCCGCCCACGCCGCCGGAGTCCTCGACCTGGCGGAGGCGGGCGAACTGGTCGCCGCCCGCGCCCGGCTGATGCAGGCACTGCCTGAGGGCGGCGCGATGGCCGCCGTCCAGGCCACCGAGGCCGAGGTGACGCCGCTGCTGGCCGAGGCCACCGGCGAGATCGCGGTCGCCGCGGTCAACGGGCCCGACGCCGTCGTGCTCTCCGGCACCGAGGACACCGTCCTGGCCGTGGCCGCCCGCCTCACCGAACAAGGCAGGAAGACCAAACGCCTGACGGTCTCCCACGCCTTCCACTCACCCCTGATGGCCCCCATGCTCGACGAGTTCCGCGCCGCCGTCACCCGCCTGCACCCCCGGCCGGCCACCGTCCCCGTCGTCTCCACGCTCACCGGTGCCCCCGCCGAGGACGACCGGTTCGCCACCCCGCAGTACTGGACCGACCAGGTCCGCCACCCCGTACGGTTCGCCGACGCGGTCACCGCGCTGCACGACCAGGGTGCCCGGACGTTCCTGGAGATCGGGCCCGGCGCCGGCCTCACCGCCCTCGCCCTCGGCACACTCGGCCCCGACCACCGGGGCTGCGTCGCCAGCCTGCGCGAGGACGGCTCCGAGGAGAGCGCCCTCCTCACCGCGCTCGCCGAACTGCACGTCCGGGGCACGGACATCGACTGGCCCGCCCTCCTCGGCACCCCGGCCACCGCGCTCGGCGCCGACCTGCCCACCTACGCCTTCCAGCACCAGCGGTTCTGGGCCGAACCTGAGACCACCGCCACGGACGCCGAGGCGCTCGGCGCCCGCGCCACCGGGCACCCGCTGCTCGGCACGGCCGTCGAGATCCCCGGCCACGACCACACCGGCCCGGCCGGTGCCGGCGGCACCCGTGTGGTGCTCACCGGGCGGCTCGACCGGAGCGCACCCGGCCGGCTCCTCGACCCCGCCACCGGCACCGTCGCGGCTGCCGTCCTCCTCGACCTGCTGGTCCACGCCGGCACCGAGACAGGCAGCGGCGCCGCCGAGCAGATCACCCTCGACACACCGCTGACCGTGCCCGAACACGGTCACCTCCAGCTCCGCGTCCACATCGACGCCCCCGGCCGGGACGGACTGCGGCCCGCCGCCGTCCACAGCAGGCACTCCGGCGACGAGAACAGCACCTGGACGCGCCACGCCCGCGCCCTGCTCCGGCCCGGCCTGCCCAAACCCTCCTTCGACCCGCACACCTGGCCCCCCGTACCCGGCCTCACGGAACAAGGCGGCCCGCTCACCGCAGACCTCACCCTTCCCCCCGAACTCGCCGACGAGGCAACGCCGTTCACGCTCCACCCCGTACTCCTGGACACCGCCCTGCGCCTCCTGGCGGTCCACACCGGCGACAGCGCCCTCGACCTGACAGCCTGCGCCGACCTGGCCGTGTACGCGGAAGGCGCCACCGCCCTACGGATGCGCGTCACACCCGTCGAGGGCGGACGCCACCTCGTGGAACTCGCCGACCACACAGGCGGCCCGGTTGCCGCACTCGGCCCGGTGACCCTGGGCCGCCCCGACGGCTCCACCACCGCAGTGAGCGACACACAGACCACGCGGGAGGCGCCGCTCCTGAGGCGAGCGGCGAGCCGGCCCGCCCCCGAGAACGGCACCCTGGCCCACCGGCTCGCCGCACTCGGCGCCGCCGAACAGCAGCGCGTCCTGATGGACCTCGTGCGGGAGAGCGCCGCCGTCGTCCTCGGCCACAACGGCGCCGACGCGCTCGACGAGAATCAGCCGTTCAAGGACCTCGGCTTCGACTCCCTCACCGCCGTCAAACTCCGCAACAGGCTCCACGACTTCACCGGCACGAGCCTCCCCAGCAGCCTCGTCTTCGACTACCCGACCCCCTCCGCCCTCGCCGGACACCTGCGCACCGAACTGCTCGGCGAGGAAGACGGGACCACGTCCGCAGGCGCCGCCCGATCCGTACCGGCCGGGCCCGCACACCCCGACGAGCCCATCGCCATCATCGCCACGAGCCTGCGGCTGCCAGGAGGCGTCAACACCCCCGAGGAACTGTGGCGCCTGGTCGTCGAGGAGCGCGACGCGCTCTCCGGCTTCCCGCAGAACCGGGACTGGGAGGTCGACAAGCTCTACCACCCGGACCCCACCCATCCCGGCACCACCTACACCCGCGTCGGCGGATTCCTGCACGACGCCGCCCAGTTCGACGCCGCGCTCTTCGGGATCTCACCCCGCGAGGCACTGGCGATGGACCCGCAGCAACGGCTCCTCCTGGAGACCTCCTGGGAGGCCCTGGAGCGCGCCGGCATCGACCCGCTCTCCACCCGGGGCCGTGACATCGGCGTCTTCACCGGCATCGTCCACCACGACTACGTCACCCGGCTGCGGCAGGTCCCCGAGGACGTCCGGGGCTACGTGATGACCGGCACCTCGTCGAGCGTCGCGTCGGGACGCGTGTCGTACGTGTTCGGCTTCGAGGGCCCGGCGGTCACCATCGACACGGCCTGCTCCTCCTCGCTCGTGGCGATGCACCTCGCCGCCCAGGCGCTGCGGCGAGGAGAGTGCTCGCTCGCCCTCGCCGGCGGCGCGACCGTCATGTCCAGCCCCGACGCGTTCGTGGAGTTCGCCCGCCAGCGCGGCCTGTCCGCCGACGGCCGCTGCAAGGCGTACTCCTCGACCGCCGACGGCACCGGCTGGGCCGAGGGCGTGGGCGTGGTCGTCCTGGAGCGACTGTCGCAGGCGCGGCAGAACGGCCACCGGATCCTCGCCGTGCTGCGCGGCAGCGCCGTCAACCAGGACGGCGCCTCGAACGGCCTCACCGCCCCCAACGGGCCCTCACAGCAACGGGTCATCCGGCACGCCCTGGCCGACGCGGGACTGTCGACGTCGGACGTGGACGTCGTGGAGGGCCACGGCACCGGCACCTCCCTGGGCGACCCGATCGAGGTCCAGGCACTGCTGGCCACCTACGGACAGGACCGGCCCGCCGACCGCCCGCTGTGGCTCGGATCGCTGAAGTCGAACATCGGCCACACCCAGGCGGCGGCCGGTGTCTCCGGTGTCATCAAGGTGGTCGAGGCGCTGCGGCACGGCGTCATGCCGCCGACGCTGCACGTCGAGGAGCCGACACCGCAGGTGGACTGGACGACGGGCGCGGTCGAACTGCTCAGGGAGGCACGGGAGTGGCCGGTCACGGACCGGCCGCGCAGGGCCGCCGTCTCCTCCTTCGGCGCGAGCGGCACCAACGCGCACGTGATCCTGGAGGAAGCGCCCGCCGCGGCCCCGGTGACCGTGAACGGCGTGGAGCCGGCCGTGCACGCGACCGTGACGCCCCTGGTCGTCTCGGCGAAGAGCACCGGCTCGCTGGCGGGCCAGGCCGAACGCCTCGCGTCGTTCATCGGCTCCGCACAGCGCACGGCCCTGCCGGAGATCGCGGCGGCGCTCGCCTCGCGGCGGGCGGTGCTGTCCGAGCGTGCGGTGGTGGTGGCGGGTTCGGGGGAGGAGGCGTTGGCGGGGTTGCGTGCGGTGGCGCGTGGGGAGTCGGTGCCGGGTGTGGTGGTGGGCAGTGCGGTGGCGTCGGGGCGGACGGTGATGGTGTTCCCGGGGCAGGGGTCGCAGTGGGTGGGCATGGGTCGTGAACTGCTCGACTCGTCGCCGGTGTTCGCCGAGCGGATCGCCGAGTGCGCTGACGCGCTCGGGCGTTGGGTGGAGTGGCCGCTGGTGGATGTGCTGCGGGGGGATGTTCCGGCTGAACTCCTGGAGCGCGTCGACGTGGTGCAGCCGGCGAGTTTCGCGGTGATGGTGGGTCTGGCTGCGGTGTGGGCGTCGGTGGGGGTGGTGCCGGACGCGGTGGTCGGGCACTCACAGGGGGAGATCGCGGCGGCGTGTGTGTCGGGTGCGCTCTCCCTGGAGGACGCGGCTCGGATCGTGGCGGTGCGCAGTCAGGTGATCGCCGGGAGCCTGGCGGGGCGCGGGGGTATGGCGTCGGTGGCGCTGGCGGAAGCGGATGTCGTGGAGTGCCTGGAGCGGTGGGCCGGCCGGGTGGAGGTGGCGGCGGTCAACGGCCCGGCGTCCGTGGTCATCGCCGGTGACGCCGAAGCACTCGACGAGGCCCTCGGCACGCTTGAGGAGCAGGGCGTGCGCGTCCGCCGCGTCGCGGTCGACTACGCCTCGCACTCCCGGCATGTGGAGGCGGTCGAGGAGACGCTGGGCGAGGCGTTCTCCGACATCCGTGCGCAGGCTCCGCTGATCCCCTTCTACTCCACCGTGACGGGTGAATGGGTGCGGGAAGCGGGTGTCCTGGACGGCGGTTACTGGTACCGCAACCTGCGGGGTCAGGTCCGCTTCGGTCCCGCGATCGCCGATCTGCTGGCGAGCGGTCACACCGTGTTCGTGGAGTCCAGCGCCCACCCCGTCCTGGTCCAGCCGGTCAACGAGATCGTCGACCAGGCGGACGACACGGTCAGGTTGCGCGCCGTCGTCGGCGGCACGCTGCGCCGACAGGACGGCGGTCCGCGCCGACTGCTGACCTCGATGGCCGAACTCTTCGTCCGGGGCATCGCCGTCGACTGGACGGGCGTCCTCCCCGAGGAGTCCGCCCCCGGTCACGTCGACCTCCCCACGTACGCCTTCGACCGACGCCACTACTGGCTGCAAGAGGCCGAGAACACCGACGGCGGCGGCGCTTCGGCCGAGGACACCGACGCTGACTTCTGGACGGCCGTCGAGCGTACCGACGCCGACTCGCTCGCCGGTCTGCTCGCCCCCGACTCAGCCGACCTGCGCGACGCCCTGCGCACCGTCGTACCGGTCCTTGCGGACTGGCGCGGCAAGCGGCGGCAGCGGGCCGGTGCCGAGCGCCTGCGGTACGCCGTCACCTGGCGGCCCCTGGAGCGCGAGGCGTCCGGGGTCCCCGCGGGCCGCTGGCTCGCCGTCCTGCCGAAGGGACAGGCCGCGAACGGGTTCCGGACGGCCGAACTCCTGGAGGCACTCCGCGACCAGGGACTCGACGTCGTCCCCCTGGAGATCACCCCTTCCGCCGTGACCCGCACCGGCCTCGCCGAACTCCTGAGCGGCGCCGGGGCCGAGTACGAGCCGGCCGGGGTCCTGTCCCTGCTCGCCCTCGACGGCGCGCAGGACGCCACCGCTGCCGCCGCCCGGACCCTCGCGCTGATCCAGGCCCTCGGGGACGCGGGGGTCGACGCTCCGCTGTGGTGCCTGACCCGGGGTGCGGTGAGCACCGGCGTCCAGGACACCGTCACCGGGCCCGGCGAGGCCGCCCTCTGGGGGCTGGGCCGCGCCGTGGCGCTCGAACACCCCGACCGGTGGGGCGGCTTGATCGACCTGCCGGCGACCGTCGACGCCCGCATCGCGCGGTACCTCGTGGGCGCCCTGAACGGCGCCGCCGGCGACGACCAGCTCGCCGTACGCCGCCCCGGCGTCTACAGCCGGCGACTCACCCGCAAGCCCGCACCGGAGACCCCCGCCGACGGCGGCTGGCAGCCCCACGGCACCGTCCTGGTCACCGGCGGCGCCGAGGGCCTCGGCATCCACGCCTCGCTCTGGCTCGCCCGGTCGGGTGTGGGCCGGCTCCTCGTCACCACCACCGCTCAGGCACCCGTCGACACCGTCGGCGAACTGCTGGGCAAACTCGCGGACGCCGGGCTGGAGACGACCGTCGTCTCCTGCGCGGACGCCGACCGGGACACGCTCGCCCGCCTGGTCGCCGAGACCCCGCCGCAGCAGCCGCTCACCGCCGTCGTGCACACCGCCGACACCGCCTGGACCAGCAACGTCGCTGACACGGGCCTCGCCGACCTCACCGAGGTGTTCGCCGCGAAGGTCGACACCGCCGTATGGCTCGACGACCTGTTCACCCCGACCCCCACCGACACGGGTGCCGACGACGCCACCCCACTTGAGGCCTTCGTGGTCTTCTCCTCGATCGCCGGCATCTGGGGCGGCGGCGGCCAGGGCGTCTCCGGCGCGGCCAACGCGGTCCTGGACGCCCTCGTCGAACGGCGTCGCGGTCGCGGCCTGGCGGCCACCTCGATCGCCTGGGGCGCCCTCGACGAGGTCGGCGCCACGATGGACGAGGCGACCCTCGCCCAACTGCGCCGCCGGGGCGTCCTGCCGATGGACCCGCAGCTCGCGACCAGCGCGTTCGAACAGGCCGTGGAGGCGCGGGAGAAGGCCGTGACGGTCGTCGACATGGACTGGGAGGCGTTCATCCCGGCGTTCACCTCCGTCCGGGTCAGCCCGCTCTTCGCCGACCTGCCCGAAGCCGCCGCCGCCCTGCGCGCCTCCCAACCCGACGCCGAGAACAGCGACACCACCTCGTCCCTGGTGGACTCCCTCCGGGACGTCCCCGAGGCCGAACAGAACCGGCTGCTGCTCCGGCTGGTCTGCGGACAGGCGGCGACCGTCCTCGGACACAGCGGCGCGGAGAGCGTCGGCCCGCTCCAGTCCTTCCAGGAAGCCGGCTTCGACTCGCTCGCCGCCGTCAACCTCCGCAACAGCCTGCACGTGGCCACCGGCCTACGACTGCCCGCCACCCTCATCTTCGACTACCCCACCCCGGACGCCGTCGTCGTCTTCCTGCGCTCCGAACTGCTGACGGAGCCGGACGCCGACGACCCGGACGGACGGGAGGACGACCTGCGGCGCGTACTGACGCAGATCCCGCTCGCCCGGTTCCGGGAGGCCGGCCTCCTCGACACCCTGCTCGCCCTCGCCGACACCGACGACGGTGCCACCCCCGCGGCGGCGCCCGCGGCCGAGGACGACGCCGACCTGATCGACGGCATGGACGTCGCCGACCTCGTACAGCGCGCACTCGGCAACATCAGCTGATCACCGGCTCACCGGCACGGCTCAGCGACACGACTCACCGACACCTGGTGTGTCGACACCTGCTTACCGACAGCGGAAAGACGGAGGACGTACCGAGATGACGGCGCCGGACGAGCAGATCGTGAACGCACTGCGTGCCTCGCTCAAGGAGAACGCGCGGCTCCAGCAGGAGAACCAGCGTCTCGCCGAGGCATCGGCCGAACCCATCGCGATCGTCTCGATGGCCTGCCGGTACGCGGGCGGCATCCGCACCCCCGAAGACCTGTGGCGGGTGGTGACCGACGGCACCGACGTCTACACCGCCTTCCCCGAGGACCGAGGCTGGGACCTGGAGGGCCTCTACCACCCCGACCCGGACAACCCCGGCACGACGTACGTCCGCGAAGGCGCGTTCCTGCACGACGCCGGCCAGTTCGACGCCGCGTTCTTCGGGATCTCCCCGCGCGAGGCCCTCGCCATGGACCCCCAGCAGCGACAGCTCCTCGAAGTCTCCTGGGAGGCCCTGGAACGCGCCGGCATCGACCCGCACTCCGTACGCGGCACCGGCATCGGCGTGTTCGCGGGCATGGTCCACCAGGACTACGCGCCCGACCTCAGCGGACTCGAAGGCTTCCTCAGCCTGGAACGCGCCCTCGGCACCGCGGGAGGCGTCGCCTCCGGGCGCGTCGCCTACACCCTCGGCCTCGAAGGCCCCGCCGTCACCGTCGACACCATGTGCTCCTCCTCCCTGGTGGCCATCCACCTCGCCTCCCAGGCACTGCGGCGCGGCGACTGCTCCATGGCGCTGGCGGGCGGCGCGACCGTCATGTCGACACCCGGCGGCTTCGTCGGCTTCGCCCGGCAGCGCGGCCTCGCCTTCGACGGCCGCTGCAAGTCGTACGCGGCCTGCGCGGACGGCTCCAGCTGGGCCGAGGGCGCCGGTGTGGTCCTCCTCGAACGACTGTCGCAGGCCCGGCGCGACGGACACCGGGTGCTCGCGGTGATCCGCGGCTCGGCCCTCAACCAGGACGGCGCCTCCAACGGCCTGACGGCACCCAACGGCCCCGCCCAGCAGCGCGTCATCCGCAAGGCCCTGGAGAGCGCCGGCCTCACCACGGCCGACATCGACATGGTCGAGGGCCACGGCACCGGCACCGTCCTCGGCGACCCGATCGAGGCACAGGCCCTGCTCGCCACGTACGGCCAGGACCGGTCCGAGGACCGGCCGCTGCGGCTCGGCTCGGTCAAGTCGGTGATCGGCCACACCCAGGCCGCCTCCGGCGTGGCCGGCGTGATCAACATGGTGCAGGCGCTGCGACACGGCGTCATGCCCGCCACCCGGCACATCGACGCCCCCACCGCGCAGGTGGACTGGACGGCGGGCGCGGTGGAACTGCTGACACAGGCACAGGAGTGGCCTCAGGACGACCGTCCGCGCCGGGCCGGCGTGTCCTCGTTCGGCGCCAGCGGCACGAACGCCCACCTGATCCTGGAACAGGCACCGCAGGACGAGCCCGAGCCGGCCTCGGTTCCGGCCGACGGCGTGGTGCCGCTGGTGGTGTCGGCGGCCACGACGGCCTCCCTGACCGGGCAGGCGGAGCGGCTCGTCCGGTTCCTCGACGCGTCCGGCACAGTCGCGCTCGCCGACGTGGCGGCCGGACTGCCCACCGGCCGTGCGGCGCTCGGCGAGCGCGCGGTCGTCGTGGCCGGCTCACCCGAGGAGGCCCTGACCGGCCTGGGAGCCCTGGCGCGAGGCGAGTCCGCCGCCTCGGTGGCCGTCGGCAGCGCCTCGGCGCCGGGCGGGGCCGGAAAAGTCGTGTTCGTCTTCCCGGGCCAGGGCACGCAGTGGGTCGGCATGGGCCGTGAACTCCTCGACTCCTCACCGGTGTTCGCACAACGGATCGCCGAGTGCGCCGACGCGCTCGGGCGTTGGGTGGACTGGCCGCTGGCGGACGTGCTGCGGGGAGACGCTCCGGCGGAACTCCTGGAGCGCGTCGACGTGGTGCAGCCGGCGAGTTTCGCGGTCATGGTCGGACTGGCCGCCGTGTGGGCGTCGGTGGGTGTGGTGCCGGACGCGGTGATCGGGCACTCACAGGGGGAGATCGCGGCGGCATGCGTGTCGGGCGCGCTCTCCCTGGAGGACGCGGCCCGGATCGTCGCGGTGCGCAGTCAGGTGATCGCCGCCGGCCTCGCGGGCCGGGGCGGCATGGCGTCGGTCGCGCTGCCCGAGGAGGACACCGCGGAGCGCCTGGAGCGGTGGGCCGGCCGGGTGGAGGTGGCGGCGGTCAACGGCCCGGCGTCCGTGGTGATCGCCGGTGACGCCGAAGCCCTCGACGAAGCCCTCGACACACTTGAGGACCAAGGCGTCCGCGTCCGCCGCATCGCGGTCGACTACGCCTCGCACTCCCGGCACGTCGAGGCCGTCCAGGAGACCCTCGGCGAGGCCTTCGCCGACATCCGGGGCCAGGCACCCGCCGTGCCGTTCCTGTCCACCGTGACCGGCGACTGGGTCCGCGACGCGGGTGTCCTCGACGGCGGCTACTGGTACCGCAACCTGCGCCGCCAGGTCCGCTTCCAGCCCGCCGTCGCGCAACTCCTCGCCGACGGACACACCGTGTTCGTCGAGTCCAGCGCCCACCCCGTCCTGATCCAGCCGATCAGCGAGACCGTGGACCGCGCCGAGACCGACGCCGTGGTGACCGGCTCCCTGCGCCGCGACGACGGCGGCCCGCGCCGGCTGCTCACCTCGATGGCCGAACTCTTCGTCCGAGGCGTCCACGTCGACTGGAACGGCGTCCTCCCCGCCGGTGCCGCCGCCGAACGCGTCGACCTCCCGACGTACGCCTTCGACCACCAGCACTACTGGATCCAGCTGACCGGCACCGCCAAGGACGCCGCCTCGCTCGGCCTGACCGGCACCGACCACCCGCTCCTCGGCGCCGTCGTCCCGCTGCCGCAGTCCGACGGCCTGGTCTTCACCTCCAGGCTCTCCCTGCGCACCCACCCCTGGCTCGCGGACCACGCCATCGGCGGCGTGGTCGTCGTACCCGGCACCGTCTACGTCGACCTGGCGGTCCGCGCGGGCGACGAATTCGGCTGCGGTGTCCTGGAGGAACTCGTCATCGAGTCGCCGCTCGTCCTGCCCGAACAGGGCGGCGTCCGCGTCCAGGTGGCTGTCGGCGGCCCCGGCCCCCACGGCTCGCGCACCGTGGACGTCTACTCCCTCCGCGAGGAGGCCGCCGACGAGGCCGG
>NZ_JBTYMC010000205.1:0-12312 GCF_054880855.1 Streptomyces sp. S6
CGGCGGACGTCCGGCGACCGACCCGCGCGCGCGGGAGGAGGTCGCCGCCGTCTGGGGGCTCGCCGAACTCCCGCACGGGTACGGCCGTGACACCGGACAGATCGTCGAGGCCGCCGTCGCGGGCGAACTCCAGGCGCTGCTGGTGGCCGGCGTCGAGGTCGCCGATCTGCCCGACCCGGCACGCGCGCGTACGGCGCTCGAAGAGGTGGGCTTCCTGGTCTCGCTGGAGCTGTGGCCCAGCGAGGTCACCGAGCGCGCCGACGTCGTCCTCCCGGTCGCCGCGGTCGCCGAGAAGCCGGGGGCGTTCCTCAACTGGGAGGGCAGGGTGCGGTCCTTCGAGGCGGCCCTCAAGCCGGACCAGATGACGCGCCCGCTGCCGCCGGGCGACGCGCGCGTGCTCCAGATGCTGGCCGACGCCATGGACGTCCACCTCGGGCTGCCCGATCTGCGCACCACGCGCGCGGAGATCGACCGGCTCGGCGCCTGGGACGGGCAGCGGTCCCCGGAACCGAACGAGACCGGGGGAGCGCTCCCGAGGCCCGCCGCGGGGGAAGCCGTCCTCGCGGGGCACCGGATGCTGCTCGACCAGGGGCTCCTCCAGGAGGGCGACACGGCGCTCGCGGCCACCCGGCACGTGTCCCACGCGCGCGTGTCGGCCGCCACGGCAGCCGAGGCGGGCGTGAAGGACGGCGACGTCCTCGCGGTCACCGGCGCCGACGGGACGGTCGAACTGCCGCTGGCCGTCACCGAGATGCCCGACCGGGTGGTGTGGCTCCCGCTGAACTCGACGGGCGGGGGCGTCGCCTCGGACACCGGGGCCCGGCCCGGAACGCTCGTCCGCATCGGCCCGGCGGCGCCCGCCGACGCCCTCAAGGAGGTGGAGGCATGAGCCCGTACCTCGCGGCGGAAGACCTCTCGATGTTCGGCCGTGACCCCTGGTGGCTGGTCGTGATCAAGGCGGTGTTCTGTTTCGCGTTCCTGATGGTGACCGTGCTGTTCTCCATCGTCTGGGAGCGCAAGGTCGTCGCCTGGATGCAGTTGCGTATCGGACCCAACCGGCACGGTCCCTGGGGCATGCTCCAGTCGCTCGCCGACGGCATCAAACTGATGCTCAAGGAAGACGTCGTCGTCAAGCGCGCCGACAAGGTCGTCTACATCCTGGCGCCGGTCGTCGCCGCCATCCCCGCGTTCATGGCGATCGCGGTGATCCCCTTCGGCCCGGCCGGCAACGAGATCTCGATCTTCGGGCACCGGACGACGATGCAGCTCACCGACCTGCCGATCGCGATGCTGTACATCCTCGCGGTCGCCTCGGTCGGCATCTACGGCATCGTGCTGGCGGGCTGGAGCTCCGGGTCGACGTACCCGCTGCTCGGGGGGCTGCGGTCGGCCGCGCAGATGATCTCCTACGAGATCGCGATGGGCGCCGCGTTCGCGTCGGTGTTCCTGTACTCGGGGTCGATGTCGACGTCGACGATCGTCGAGCAGCAGAGCGACCGGTGGTACATCCTGCTGCTGCCGGTCTCGTTCATCCTGTACATCGTCACGATGGTCGGCGAGACCAACCGCGCCCCCTTCGACATGCCGGAGTCCGAGGGCGACCTCGTCGGCGGCTTCAACACCGAGTACTCGTCGATCAAGTTCGCGCTGTTCATGCTCGCCGAGTACGTCAACATGGTGACCGTCTCGGCCGTCGCGACGACGCTGTTCCTGGGCGGCTGGCGGGCTCCCTGGCCGGTCAGCGGGTTCTGGGAGGGCGCGAACCACGGCTGGTGGCCGATGCTCTGGTTCGTGATCAAGGTGCAGCTGCTGCTGTTCTTCTTCATCTGGCTGCGCGGCACACTGCCGCGCGTGCGCTACGACCAGCTGATGAAGCTCGGCTGGAAGGTGCTGCTGCCGGTCTCGCTGGTCTGGCTGATGCTCGTCGCCACCATGCGGACCCTGCGCAACGAGAACTACGGCTTCACCGACATCGCCCTGTACGTCGCCGGCGGGCTGATCGCCGTCCTGCTGCTCTCCTTCGTGGCGGACGTGTTCCGCGACAAGGCGAAGAAGGCCGCCGAAGTCCCCGCCGAGCCGGCCGGGTTCGACCCGATGGCCGGTGGGTTCCCGGTGCCGCCGCTGCCCGGTCAGGAGCTTCCGCCGGTGCCTCGGCGCCGGTCCCGCCAGGAGCGGGAGCTGATTGTCAGTGGTGGGGTCGATACTCAGAGTGACGGACCTCGTGACGGAAAGGAGGCGTCCGATGGCTGAGGAGCCCAAGGAGACCGCACCCGGTTTCCAGAACCCCGTCGCCGGCTTCGGCGTGACCTTCAAGGCCATGTTCAAGAAGCGGCTCACCGAGCAGTACCCCGAGCAGCCGAAGACCACCGCACCCCGGTTCCACGGACGGCACCAGCTCAACCGCCATCCGGACGGCCTGGAGAAGTGCGTCGGCTGCGAACTGTGCGCCTGGGCCTGCCCCGCCGACGCGATCTACGTCGAGGGCGCGGACAACACCGACGAGGAGCGCTACTCCCCGGGCGAGCGCTACGGCCGCGTCTACCAGATCAACTACGCCCGCTGCATCCTGTGCGGCCTGTGCATCGAGGCGTGCCCCACGCGCGCGCTGACGATGACCAACGAGTTCGAACTGGCCGACTCCAGCCGCGCGAACCTCATCTACACCAAGGAACAGCTCCTCGCGGGCCTCGACGACAACATGGTCGACACGCCCCACGCGATCTACCCGGGGACGGACGAACAGGACTACTACCGGGGCCTCGTCACCGAGGCCGCCCCCGGTACGGAGCGTCAGGTCGCCGTCTCCAAGGGGGAGAAGCCCGAAGAAGAGGGGGTGGAAGCGTGAGCGCGCAACTCGCCGCCTACTCGACCTCCACCGGCGAGGCGTTCCAGTTCTGGACGCTCGGCACGGTCGCGGTGATCGGCGCCCTGTGCACCGTCTTCATGAAGCGCGCCGTCCACAGCGCGCTGTGCCTCGCCGGGACGATGATCATCCTCGCGGTGTTCTACCTCGCCAACGGCGCCTACTTCCTCGGCGTCGTCCAGATCGTCGTCTACACCGGCGCGATCATGATGCTGTTCCTGTTCGTCGTGATGCTCGTCGGCGTCACCGCCGCCGACTCGCTGAAGGAGACCATCAAGGGGCAGCGCTGGCTCGCCCTGCTGAGCGGCCTCGGCTTCGGCATCCTGCTCGTCGGCGGCATCGGGAACGCCTCCCTGAGCGAGTTCGACGGCCTCGGCCAGGCGAACGCGAACGGCAACGTGGAGGGCCTCGCGGCCCTCATCTTCACGAAGTACGTCTTCGCCTTCGAGATCACCGGCGCCCTGCTCATCACGGCCGCCGTCGGCGCGATGGTCCTCACCCACCGCGAGCGCACCGAACGCGCCAGGACCCAGCGCGAACTGGCCGAGCAGCGCGTGCGCGACGGCAAGCACCTCCCGCCGCTCCCGGCACCCGGCGTGTACGCGCGCCACAACGCCGTCGACGTCGCGGGCCTGCTCCCCGACGGCACGCCGTCCGAACTGACCGTCAGCAAGACCCTGCGCGACCGAGGCCAGGTCAGGGACGTGTCGGCGGAGGCGATCGCCGACCTCAAGGCCCTCCAGCAGCGCTCCGAGGAGCGCCTGGAGCGCGACGAGATCGAGCCCCCGCACTTCACGTCGGGCAAGCGCCGGCCGAAGGAGGCGTCGAAGTGAACCCGGTCAACTACCTGTACCTCGCCGCCCTGTTGTTCACGATCGGCGCGACGGGCGTGCTGATCCGGCGCAACGCCATCGTCGTCTTCATGTGCGTCGAGCTGATGCTGAACGCCTGCAACCTCGCGTTCGTCACCTTCTCCCGGATGCACGGCAACCTCGACGGCCAGATCATCGCCTTCTTCACGATGGTCGTCGCGGCGGCGGAGGTCGTGGTCGGACTCGCGATCATCGTCTCGCTGTTCCGCTCCCGCCACTCGGCCTCGGTCGACGACGCCAGCCTGATGAAGCTGTAAGGGGTCGGAAGAAACGTGGAGAACCTCATCGCGCCGCTGATCGCGGCGCCCCTGCTCGGAGCGGCCCTGCTGCTCACCGGAGGCCGCCGGCTCGACGCCGTCGGCCACTGGATCGGCACGCTCCTGTCGGCCGTCTCCTTCGTGTTCGGCCTGATCCTCTTCGCGGACCTCCTCGGCAAGGACGCCGAGCACCGCACGCTCCACCAGCACCTGTTCAGCTGGATCCCCGTCGAGGGCTTCCAGGCGGACGTCGCGTTCCGCCTCGACCAGCTGTCCATGACGTTCGTCCTGCTGATCACGGGCGTCGGGTCGCTGATCCACCTCTACTCGATCGGGTACATGGCGCACGACGAGCGCCGCCGCCGCTTCTTCGGCTACCTGAACCTGTTCCTCGCGGCGATGCTGATCCTGGTCCTCGCCGACAACTACCTCCTGCTGTACGTCGGCTGGGAGGGCGTGGGCCTCGCCTCCTACCTCCTCATCGGGTTCTGGCAGCACAAGCCCAGCGCCGCGACGGCCGCGAAGAAGGCGTTCCTGGTCAACCGGGTCGGCGACATGGGCCTGTCGATCGCGATCATGCTGATGTTCACGACGTTCGGGACGTTCGCCTTCGGCCCCCTCCTCGGCACGCACACCGACCCCGGTGTCGCCGCCGACGCGTCCGAGGGCAAGCTCACCGCGATCGCCCTGATGCTGCTCCTCGCGGCCTGCGGCAAGTCCGCGCAGGTCCCGCTCCAGTCCTGGCTCGGGGACGCCATGGAGGGCCCGACGCCCGTGTCGGCGCTCATCCACGCGGCGACGATGGTCACCGCCGGCGTCTACCTCATCGTCCGCTCCGCCGCCGTCTTCGACGCGGCGCCGGACGCGCAGCTCGTCGTCACCATCGTCGGCGCGGTCACGCTGCTGTTCGGTGCGATCGTCGGTTGCGCGAAGGACGACATCAAGAAGGCCCTCGCCGGGTCGACGATGTCGCAGATCGGGTACATGGTCCTCGCGGCCGGCCTCGGCCCCATCGGGTACGTCTACGCGATCATGCACCTGGTGACGCACGGCTTCTTCAAGGCCGGGCTCTTCCTCGGCGCCGGGTCGGTCATGCACGGCATGAACGACGAGGTCGACATGCGCAAGTACGGCGGCCTCAGGAAGTACATGCCGGTCACGTTCATCACGTTCGGCCTCGGCTACCTCGCGATCATCGGGTTCCCGGGCCTCTCCGGCTTCTTCTCCAAGGACAAGATCATCGAGGCGGCGTTCGCCAAGGGCGGCACCGAGGGCTGGATCCTCGGCGGCGCGGCCCTGCTGGGCGCCGCGATCACCGCGTACTACATGACGCGCGTGATGCTGATGACGTTCTTCGGCGAGAAGCGCTGGCAGCCTGACGCGGACGGCAACGAACCGCACCCGCACGAGTCCCCGAGGACCATGACGATCCCGATGATCGTGCTGGCCTTCGGCTCGGTCTTCGCCGGCGGCCTGTTCGGCGTCGGCGACCGCTTCCTGCACTGGCTGGAGCCGATCACCGGACACGACCACGGCGACGCCCCGATCAGCGCCGCCACGGTCACCTCGGCGACGGTCGCCGTCATGGTCGTCGGCGTCGCGCTCGCGTACCTCCAGTACGGCCGCCGCCCGGTCCCGGTCGTCGCCCCGCGCGGGTCGCTGCTCACCCGGGCCGCCCGCCGCGACCTCCTCCAGGACGACTTCAACCACGTCGTGCTGGTACGCGGCGGCGAGCACCTCACGCGCTCGCTGGTGTACGTCGACCACACCCTGGTCGACGGCGTCGTCAACGGCACGGCGGCCGGCTTCGGGGGGCTGTCCGGACGGCTGCGCCGCCTCCAGAACGGCTTCGTGCGGTCCTACGCGGTCTCGATGTTCGGCGGCGCGGCGGTCATCGTCGCCGCGACGCTGCTGATGAGGGCGGTCTGATACCGATGTCCTTTCCCCTGCTGACAGCGACGGCGGTACTCCCCGCCGTCGGTGCCATCGCCACGGCGGCGGTACCGGCCGCGCGACGCAACGCGGCGAAGTCGCTCGCGCTGCTGGTCTCGCTCGGCACGCTCGCCCTCGCGATCGCGATCCTCGTCCGCTTCGACCCCGACGGCGACCGCTACCAGCTCACCGAGTCCCACTCCTGGATCAAGGAGTTCGGGGTCCGGTACGAACTGGGCGTCGACGGCATCGCGGTGGCGCTCGTCGCGCTGACGGCGCTGCTGATCCCGTTCATCATCCTGGCCGGCTGGAACGACGCCGACCCGCTGGAGACCGGCAGCAAGCGCTGGCGGCCCACCCAGGGCTTCTTCGCGCTGATCCTGGCCGTCGAGGCGATGGTGATCATCTCCTTCGAGGCGACCGACGTCTTCCTCTTCTACATCTTCTTCGAGGCCATGCTCATCCCGATGTACTTCCTCATCGGAGGCTTCGGGGACCGGGCGCACGAGCACGGAGAAGAGGCGGCGTCCACCCAACGGTCGTACGCGGCCGTCAAGTTCCTGCTCTACAACCTGGTCGGCGGCCTGATCATGCTGGCCGCGGTGATCGGCCTGTACGTCGTCGCCGGGAACTTCAGCCTCCAGGAGATCGCCGAGGCGCGCGCCAACGGCTCGCTCGACATGGCGACCAACACGGAACGCTGGCTGTTCCTCGGGTTCTTCTTCGCGTTCGCGGTGAAGGCCCCGCTGTGGCCGCTGCACACCTGGCTGCCGAACGCGATGGGAGAGGCCACCGCACCGGTCGCCGTCCTCATCACGGCCGTAGTTGACAAGGTCGGCACATTCGCGATGCTCCGTTTCTGCCTCCAGCTGTTCCCCGAGGCGTCGAAATGGGCAACTCCGGTCATTCTCGTGCTCGCCCTGATCAGCATCATCTACGGTGCGCTGCTCGCCGTCGGGCAGCGGGACATCAAGCGGCTGGTGGCGTACGCGTCGATCTCGCACTTCGGGTTCATCGTGCTCGGCATCTTCGCGATGACGAGCCAGGGCCAGTCCGGCGCGACGCTGTACATGGTCAACCACGGCATCTCGACCGCCGCCCTGATGCTCGTCGCCGGGTTCCTGATCTCCCGGCGCGGCTCGCGGCTCATCGCCGACTACGGCGGCGTCCAGAAGGTCGCCCCGGTGCTCGCCGGGACGTTCCTGATCGGCGGTCTCGCCACCCTGTCGCTGCCGGGCCTCGCGCCGTTCGTGAGCGAGTTCCTCGTGCTGGTCGGCGCGTTCGCGCGCTACCCGGCCGTCGGGATCGTCGCCACGTTCGGCATCGTGCTCGCCGCGCTGTACACCCTCGTCCTCTACCAGCGGACGATGACCGGCCCGGTGAAGCCCGAGGTCGCGTCGATGCCCGATCTGAAGGTGCGGGAGATCGCGGTCGTCGCGCCGCTCGTCGTCCTGCTGATCGTGCTCGGCGTGTACCCGAAGCCCATCGCGGATGTCGTCAACCCGGCGGTCAAGCACACGCTGTCCGACGTGAACAAGAAGGACCCCAAGCCCGAGGTGGAGGCGGCCAGGTGAGCGCAACTGTCGTCCACAGCCTGTGGACAACGGCGGCCGATCCGATCTCGAAGATCGACGCGCCGAAGATCGAATACGGGCAATTGTCGCCCACCCTGATCGTCGTGGGCGCGGCGGTCGTCGGGATCCTCGTCGAGGCCTTCGTGCCTCGGAAGTCCCGCTACCACGCCCAGGTGTTCGTCTCCGTCGTCGCCCTGTGCGCCGCCTTCGCGGCCGTCGTCGCGCTCGCGGCGAAGGGGTACGGCACCACGCGCGCGGGGATCGTGGCCATGGGCGCCGTCGCCGTCGACGGACCGGCGCTCTTCCTCCAGGGGACGATCCTGCTGGCCGCCCTGGTCGGCCTGTTCACCTTCGCCGAGCGCCGCCTCGACCCCGAGGCGCACGGCAGCCCCGTCGACTCGTTCGCCGCGCAGGGCGCCTCCGTACCCGGCAGCGACAGCGAGAAGGCCGCCGTCAAGGCCGGGTTCACCACCACCGAGGTCTTCCCGCTGCTGCTCTTCGCGGTCGCCGGCATGCTGGTCTTCCCGGCCGCCAACGACCTGCTGACGCTCTTCGTCGCGCTGGAGGTCTTCTCCCTCCCGCTGTACCTACTGTGCGCACTGGCCCGCCGCAACCGGCTCATCTCGCAGGAAGCGGCCGTCAAGTACTTCCTGCTCGGCGCGTTCGCCTCCGCGTTCACCCTGTTCGGCATCGCCCTGCTCTACGGGTACGCCGGTTCGGTGTCCTACGGGACGATCGCACAGGTCGTCGACGGCACGGTCAAGACGATCGCCCCCGCGCTCGCCGACACCATGGGCAACGACGCGCTGCTCCTCGTCGGCGCCGCGCTGCTGATCATGGGGCTGCTGTTCAAGGTCGGCGCCGTGCCGTTCCACATGTGGACGCCGGACGTCTACCAGGGCGCCCCGACGCCGGTCACCGGGTTCATGGCCGCCGCCACCAAGGTCGCCGCGTTCGGCGCGCTGCTGCGCCTCCTGTACGTCGTCCTGCCGGGGCTGCGGTGGGACTGGCGGCCGGTCATGTGGGGCGTCGCGATCGTCACGATGCTCGGCGGGGCGATCGTCGCGATCACCCAGACCGACATCAAGCGGCTCCTCGCGTACTCGTCCATCGCGCACGCGGGGTTCATCCTCGCGGGTGTCATCGCGACGACGCCCGACGGCGTCTCGTCGGTGCTGTTCTACCTGGGCGCCTACTCCTTCGTGACGATCGGGGCGTTCGCCGTGGTCACGCTGGTGCGCGACGCCGGGGGCGAGGCGACCCACCTGTCCAAGTGGGCCGGTCTGGGCCGCCGTTCACCCCTGGTGGCGGCCGTCTTCGCGGTGTTCCTGCTGGCCTTCGCCGGTATCCCGCTGACCTCCGGGTTCGCCGGGAAGTTCGCCGTCTTCAAGGCGGCGGCCGAGGGAGGTGCGGCGCCGCTCGTCGTGGTCGGTGTGATCTCGTCCGCCATCGCCGCGTTCTTCTACATCCGCGTGATCGTCCTGATGTTCTTCAGCGAGCCGCGCGCGGACGGGCCGACGGTGGCCGTGCCGTCGCCGCTGACGATGGCCGCGATCGGGGTGGGGGTGGCGGTGACGCTCGTCCTGGGCGTCGCGCCGCAGTACTTCCTCGACCTCGCCGGGCAGGCGGGGGTGTTCGTGCGCTGAGAAGCGCTTCATGCGGACGACGGCCCGGGGCCCCTTCTTGGGGGGTGCCGGGCCGCCGGCGTTCCCGGGGTGTGCCGGGAACCGGCCTGTGGATAACTCTGTGGCTGTCGGTGCGGGGCCCTATCGTGGAGGCAGTGGAGGAAGCGGTTCGTAAGTGGTTCGAGGGACGACGGGCGGGAACGGCGCGATGGCGGACGTGGTAGCGGCAGAGGCGGCGGGGGCGGTGGACAGCGAGGCGTTGGCCACGCTGCACAAGGTGTTCGGGTACGACAGTTTCCGGGGTGAGCAGGAAGCGATCGTCGACCATGTGGTCGGCGGTGGGGACGCGGTCGTGCTGATGCCGACCGGCGGCGGGAAGTCGCTGTGCTATCAGATCCCCGCGCTGGTCAGAGCCGGTACCGGGGTCGTCGTGTCGCCGCTCATCGCGCTCATGCAGGACCAGGTGGACGCGCTGCGGGCGGTCGGCGTGCGGGCCGGGTTCATCAACTCCACCCAGGACTTCGACGAACGCCGGCTGGTGGAGGCCGAGTACGCGGCGGGCGAACTGGACCTGCTCTACCTCGCGCCCGAGCGGCTGCGCCTGGACAGCACGCTGGAACTGCTCTCGCGCGGCAAGGTCGCCCTCTTCGCGATCGACGAGGCGCACTGCGTCTCCCAGTGGGGCCACGACTTCCGCCCCGACTACCTGGCCCTCTCCCTCCTGGGCGAGCGCTGGCCGGACGTCCCCCGCATCGCCCTGACGGCGACGGCCACGGAGGCGACGCACCGGGAGATCGTCCAGCGCCTCGGCATGCCGGCCGCCCGGCACTTCGTCGCCAGCTTCGACCGGCCCAACATCCAGTACCGGATCGTCCCCAAGGTCGACCCCAAGAAGCAGCTCCTGTCCTTCCTGCGCGAGGAGCACGCGGGCGACGCCGGCATCGTCTACTGCCTCTCGCGCAACTCCGTCGAGAAGACCGCCGAGTTCCTGGCGAACAACGGTGTCGCGGCCGTCCCGTACCACGCCGGGCTCGACGCGGGCACCCGCGCGCGCCACCAGTCCCGCTTCCTGCGGGAGGACGGGCTGACGGTCGTCGCGACGATCGCCTTCGGCATGGGCATCGACAAGCCGGACGTCCGCTTCGTCGCCCACCTCGACCTGCCGAAGTCCGTCGAGGGGTACTACCAGGAGACCGGCCGCGCGGGGCGTGACGGACAGCCGTCCACGGCGTGGATGGCGTACGGGCTGAACGACGTCATCCAGCAGCGCAAGCTGATCCAGTCCGGGGAGGGGGACGAGGCGTTCCGGCGCCGCGCGCAGTCCCATCTGGACTCGATGCTGGCCCTCTGCGAGACCGCGCAGTGCCGGCGCGGCCAGCTCCTCACCTACTTCGGGCAGACGCCCGACGAGGTGGGCTGCGGCAACTGCGACACGTGTCTCACCCCGCCGGAGACGTGGGACGGCACGGTCGCCGCGCAGAAGGTCCTCTCCACCGTCGTCCGCCTCCAGCGCGAGCGGGGGCAGAAGTTCGGGGCCGTCCAGATCATCGACATCCTCCTCGGCAAGCGCAGCGCGAAGGTCATCCAGTTCGACCACGACCAGCTGTCCGTCTTCGGCATCGGCGACGACCTCTCCGACGGTGAGTGGCGCGGTGTCATCCGGCAGTTGCTCGCGCAGGGGTTGCTGGCGGTCGAAGGGGAGTACGGGACGCTGGTGCTGACCGAGGCCAGCGGGACCGTGCTGCGGCGCGAGCGGGACGTGCCGTTGCGCAAGGAGCCGAAGCGGGTGGCTGCCGCCAAGGGGGCCGGGGCGTCCTCGTCCGGGTCCGGTGCCGGTTCCGGGAAGAGCGGGAAGTCCAAGGCGCCGGTCGTGGAGCTGCCTGTCCAACTCCAGCCCGCGTTCGAGGCGTTGCGGGCGTGGCGTGCGGGGCAGGCCCGTGAGCAGGGGGTTCCGGCTTACGTGATCTTCCACGACGCGACGCTTCGGGAGATCGTCTCCGTGTGGCCGTCGTCGGTGCGGGAGCTGGCGGGGATCAGCGGGGTGGGGGAGAAGAAGCTGGCGACCTATGGGGAGGGGGTTGTGGCGGCTCTCGCGGAGTTGGGGGAGGCGCCGGAGGGGGCGGGGGGCGCCGGGAGTGCCGGTGGGTCTTCCGAGGGGGGTGCGGCCGGGGCCGTCGGCTCGGGTGGTGCGAGCGGTTCGGGGAGGGGCGTGGGTTCGCGGGGCGGCGCGGGTTCGGCGGGCGTCGGGGGCGTCGGGGGTGCTGGGGGTGACGATCTCTGGGGTGAGGTGGAGGAGGAGCCGGACTGGACGTAGGGGGAGGGGGTTCGGGGTCTGCCTCGCGTGGATGCCTGTGGTCCCAGGCCGACGTCCTCGCGCCCTGGTGCGTGCCGCCGGCGCTCTCAACGCCGGGCGTTCTGGAGGCCAGGCGTCCTCGACGCGGGGTGTTCTGGAGGTGAGGCCCCCTCAACGCCGGGCGTCCTGTGCCGGCGCCCGCGTCCCCGGCACCCCGCGCCGACGCGCTCGCCCCTGCGGCCAACGCCACCGTCCCGACCCCGCCGGCACCCCGGCAACACCCCCGCCTACGCCACCGTCCCGACCGCACCCCCCGCCTACGCCAACGCCCTCAACCCCGGCGCGAACAAGATCACCAGCGGCAGCAGGGGGACCAGTGCCGCCACCGTCGTCGTCAGGGCGCGGTGCCGGCGCAGGAGCCGTGGGGGCGGCTGGAGGAGGCGGTCGACGCGTTCGCCGAGGAGGCGGTTGCTGGAGGCGCAGGAGAGGACGCCCCGGTGCTGGTTCAGCTCGATCAGCGCGAGGGCGGTCGTGCGGTGGCCGCAGCGGCGCGACGCCGCGTCGTCGGCGGCGAGTTCGACCAGCCGGTGGGTCTGGTCGCAGAAGTGGGCGAAGAGCGGGACGCGGGGGAACCCGGTCGCGAGGGCCGTCGAGAGGTGCAGCAGCCAGTCGTGACGGGCCCGCGCGTGCCCCTTCTCGTGGGTGAGGACGGCGTCGAGCTGATGCGCGGTGAGCCGGTTCAGCGCGCCGGTCGTGACGATCAGCTGGGGCGGGCTGCCGGGCAGCCACCAGGCGTCCGGGTACTCGTCCTCCAGGACCAGGAGAGGCCCGCGCGCCGAGGGCAGCCCCGCCGGCAGATCCGGCGCCCGCTCCCGCAGCAGCGCCCGCTCCCGCAC